>DAOURU010000158.1 GCA_030627585.1 Bacillota bacterium | reverse complement strand
GATAGTCCATGCTTGTTTGCCGGTTCCTTATCAGGGGGATGTTAAAACAGTTAAAGGTTGGCTTCTGACTCACAGTGATGTTGTTGATCTGATCTGGAGGGAAAGAGGCACCGTTCTTCCCATGACTTTCGATGTGATTGTCAAAGGGGATCAAGAGCATTCTGCGGAAGAAAATGTGGTACGCTGGTTGGCCGCTAATTATTACGATTTTAAGCTGAAGCTGGAAGAGTTTCGTGGTAAGGCGGAATTGGGTATTCAAATTTTTTGGGATTTATCTCAAATAGGGGAAAATCTTGTTGAAACAAACCCGATGTTAAAGGAATTACGGGATGAAATAAATTCTATGTCTCAGGCAAAAGGAAAGGCATATTTTTATAAATATAAGCTTGATAAACTTTTAGAGGAAGAACTCCAAAAAAAAATGGAAGGGGAATGCCGACGTTATCTCAGGGCGATTCGCAACCACGTTGTAGATATTCATTACAATAAACTAAAAAAAGGGACGAAGCCCCGGATGATCTTAAATTTATCTGTTCTCGCCGAGGCCGATCAAGTGGATGCATTAGGAGAAGAACTCGGAGCAATTGATGCCGAGGAGGGAGTTCAGGTAAGGTTTACAGGCTCCTGGCCCCCCTACAGTTTTACCACTTACCTGGGTATCAAACAAAGCAACGACCATTAACTGGTCAAATCATTGAGAATGAGGCCGGTTAGTAATTTGGGATAGAAATAAGTCGATTTTTGGGGCATTTTGTCCCCCGCTCCCGCAACCGCTGTTACCTGTTCAATTTTTGTAGGATTAAGGATAAAAACCATCTGGGCTTTTCCCTCCAAAACTGCCCTGAAAGCATCTCCTTCATCCCTGGTATAAGTCAGGTTTTCCTGGTGAGACATTCTTTCAGGGTCCATTCCGAGCAGCTCCTGAAATACCAGGACATGAAGGGCAGCCACATCAAGGCTGCACCAGGCCGCGGACATGCGAGGGGTTAAAGCTTTTACTTTTGCGCGATTTTTTAAGGTCAAAAGATAGGCAGAGGGTTCCTGTGTGCCCATGATGAAAACGGTTTTACCCTGTTTTTGCTCTTCGCTTAAGATTTTTGAAAGGTTCGCGGGCAAACGGAGCGGGATTTTCTTCATGAGAAAGTCTCGCTCCAATTGTTTTTTAAAAAGAGGCAAATCAAGCGCTTGCAGATTATGGACAATTCTGTGTGTGGGCAGGATAACAAGACCGGGGTCCCGGGTGTTGACAAGATACATCAGAATATATGCCGCACCCGGGTATTTAGTTTTTGTCGCGTTATAAAAGGCGAGGGCTGTTTCGTAGCGATGGTGACCGTCTGCAATGTAAAGTATTTTATCTGTAAAGGATGTGCTGATTTTTTTATGCAGTTCCGGATCAGTAATTACCCAGACCCGGTGTTTTTCTCCAATTTCATCTGTTAATTCCATGTCAGGGGGCATTGTTTTAAACCTGTGCAGTTCTGCTTCTAATTTTAACTGCGGTTCTTCATAAAGGGCGAAAACAGGGCTAAAATTGGCATGACATGCATGCATCAGGGCAAGCCGGTCCGCTTTCGGTTTCGCGAGGGTTTCTTCATGGGGACGGATTTTTTCTGTCTCATAATCTTCCAACTGCACCCGCGCAAAAAAGCCGGTTCTCCGGTAGGTTTGATCGGCTGCTGTAAATTGTTGTTCATAAAGGTAAATGGCATCCCGATCTTCTTGCAATAAAATTTCTTCGGCCCGCCAGTTCCGGTAATCACGCGCCGCTCTCAGATAACGGTTGTCTGTCTCGTTGTCTGTAGGGTACTGGTAGCCCAACTCCAGGCGGATAATGTTGAAAGGATGTTTTTCATAATATTTTTTTTGGGCCGCGGCGTCAATAACATCATACGGCGGTGTTACAACTGCTACCAGATCGCCGATTTTTTCCCGGTTATAGCGAACCCCTCGAAATGGAACAACTTTTGCCATTAGTGCTGCTCCTCTCCTCATGCTCGTTTTATTTTATTATGCTTCCTGCTAAATGACAAGCCAAACGACAAGTTCTTATATTGAAAAGTCTCCGATTTCGTGTTTTAATTCAAGTGTGGGAATTAGTACAGGTACTATTTCGGAGTAGGAGAATTTCGCGTGCTGGTTGATTATCACATTCACGCACTGGGTCACCAGGGAGGATCTTATACCCGAGAACGTTTAGAAAAATTCTTTAATGCCGCCCAGGTACAAGGAATTTTCGAGCTTGGGTTAACCGAACACGATGACTATGCGGCAGGAGTGGATCGAAAAGTTTTAGAGCAGGCCGCAGCCTCTTTTCCTCGTTTAAGTGTCAAGTTGGGACTGGAAATCAGTTATTGGCCGGGAAGGAAAAAAGAAATTGCGGCTTTTACGCAGGGCCTGAACCTCGATTACTTAATTGGCTCTGTCCATCATATTAACGATTGGATGTTCGATCATCCCGCTTATCAGGCCGTTTATGCCGAATGGGATTTTACCCGGCTCTATCAGGCTTATTTCGAGTTGATAAAAAAAGTTGCAACCTGTGGCTGCTTTGATGTAATTGGCCACTTTGACTTGATTAAAATTTATGGTTACCGCCCTTCGGAAGACATCGTTGCCTTGGCTCTGCCCGCATTGCGCGCGATCAAGGAAGCCGATCTTACGGTTGAGGTAAATACTGCCGGCCTTCATAAGCCGTGCAGAGAAATTTATCCGGCAGAAGAATTGCTGGCAAAATGCTATGATTTAAGTATCCCCGTAACACTGGGGTCCGATGCTCATAGCTTCAATGAGGTGGGACGCGATTTTGCTTACGCCCGGCACCTCCTCTTCCGGATTGGCTACCGCAAGATCGCAACTTTCACTCAACGACAGCGGTTCCTCCGCAATTTATAATGATGCAGTTGCCTCAATCCCGGGAATGAAGAGTGGATTATTAAAGTTTCGCAATTTAGGCCCGTAAATTATTTGGAGGGGGGAGATGCTGTGGGGAAGAGAGAAGGACGGCCCCAGGAACTTGGAATTGAGAGCGCTGCAGCACTGCTCCAAGCAAACTGTGTTCCTGCAGTCAAAGTAAATAATTTAAGGGCTGCGGCAATCCTTCCATGAGCTTGTTTTTTATCTTTACAACAGCATATGTGATTGCTTTTTCCGGGGCTCTCATGCCCGGGCCCATGCTTACGGTAACGATAAAGGAAAGCATTCTGCGAGGCGGCCGGGCCGGGTTCTTGATCGTAGGGGGCCACGGGTTTGCAGAAATCTTGTTGCTGGGTTTGTTTGTCTTGGGCTTAAACCACCTGCTCCAGATCGGGTGGATTTCTGCCGCTGTGGGGATTGGAGGAGGAACGGTGCTTCTTCTGATGGGATTTGGGATTCTTCACAGCGCGCTTGTCAAGAAAATTTCTTTAAATCTCCAGAATAACAGTCCTTTAACCAACCCGGAGCAAAACTTGTCAGGTTCCGTCCTGCGCCCCTTTGTCTCAGGAATCGTCGTCAGCCTGGCTAACCCAACCTGGATCTTCTGGTGGTTTTCGATTGGCGTTTTATATGTTACCGAAGCATTGCAACAAGGCTGGTTGGGGTTAAGCGCTTTTTTTTCAGGGCATATCCTGGCCGATTTAAGTTGGTATGTCTTTATTGCATATGCTGTCGCGGCAGGTAAAGGGTTTTTTAGCCCCACTGTCTATCGGGGGATTTTAGCTGCCTGCGGCGCTAGTTTAGGCGTTTTCGCGGTCTTTTATATCGCTCAGGGAGTTCAGGCAGCATTGAATCTTTTTTAAAGCGTTACTTTCGGACTGCTCAGATAAAAAAATAAGGGGGAAAGAAAGAAATGAATATTTACGACCGGGCGCATGAACTGGCCCGTGCTCTTAAAAAGTCCGAAGAATACCAGGCCTTGCTTGAAGCCTGCGCGCGGGTTGAAGAGGACGCTAAAAACAAGCAAATGCTCCTTGAGTTTAAGCGGTACCAGTGGGAAATTCAAAAGGGGCGTGTTCTGGGAAAAGAAATTAACGAGGCGCAGCTGCGAAGGCTGGAACAGCTTTCAGGACTGGTTAACCTGAACCCGACGCTTCAAGATTTCCTGAACGCGGAATTCCGGTTGACCCGTTTAATAGGCGATATCCAAAAGATTTTATCTGAACCCTTCTCCGAGTGGGTTCAGATG
>DAOURU010000135.1 GCA_030627585.1 Bacillota bacterium | reverse complement strand
GCCACTAAAACGAGTGCCCTCGTTACGAGCCCGAGACCCAACCCCCCGAGGCGGTTGAGCCCGCCCAAGAAAAAGAGGTGGGCCAGCTTCGTGAGCAAAGCGGCGAGAAATCCCGCCAAACAACTAAAAACAGCCCAAATCAGGAAAAAGGCGCCCAGCTTCACAAGAGCACCGGCGAGCAGGTGCGCCAGCGCACTCCCCCCGATGCCGGATGTAAGACCCAGCCAGGGTTCCCAAAGGAAGGGAGGGAACCCTGTTGAGGCCGGCTCCGCCAAACCGGGCCCCCCGGCGGGAATACTCCCCGGCGGTATTTCGTCTCCGGGAACACCGGCGCAAAAGGGGATCAGGATTCTCGTGAGAATTTTTTCCAGACCCAGCCTGCCGCCCAGAAATTCGGCCAATGGAAGATAATACTGTCCCGCCAGCCAAATTCCCCCTAAAAAACCAACCAGACTCCCTCCCGTACTGATCAAGCCGCGGCGGTAGCCCTGCCAGACTCCCGCTGCCAGAAGAAGGAGAAGCACTGCGTCCAGGAGATTCAAGGTATTCCCCCCTTGAGGCCGGGGTCCCGCGCCCTGGAAGGCGCAGACTCCTTGTTTGGCTCTAGCTTACCTGAACTCCGGAGAGATGTCAATGCCGCCTTTGCCGCAGTCTGATGCGACCGGCAGTACAAATAAAACAAATAAAATGGGAAATGATACTTATAGTTTCTTTACAACTGGAACCCTTCTCCCGCAGTATATTGCGAAGAGGAGGAGAGCAAATGACCAAAAAAAGAGGATTGAGTGGGCTTGGTAGAAAGATCCGGAACCTGCGGCTCCAAATGGGTTTAACCCAGGAGGAGCTGGGAGAACGCGCCCAAATCCACTACAGCTACGTCGGACAGGTCGAGCGGGGAGATAAAATGCCCTCCCTCCGCACCCTGAAAAGCCTGGCGGCAGCGCTGAACGCAGACCTGCATTACCTTCTGGAAGAACCTGCTTCCTACAATTCCGCTCCAGAAGGCCCTCCGCCAGACCACCTGGCAGAATTAAAAAGCCTCCTGCAGGGACGCAGTCCCGCCGAAATCCGCCTCTGCCTGGACATCGTGCGGGCGATTCTTCAGTTTTTGAACACCCCTCGTGACAAAACTTAAAAAGTTAAGCCTTTCCTTATGAGAATGCAACTGCCCGGATGACTTACGGCGCAATGCTTCATCAATTTATAACGCAATTATTTGCGGCGATTATTTACGGCGATTTACGGCGCAATTATTTGTGGCGCAACTTAAAAAGTTCGGAAAGAGCGTTTGAACCCCGGGAGATGATGATGCCCGAGAAGAGGTAGTCGACAAAGGGGTACTTTGTCTGGAGACCCAGGCTGGAGAAGATTCCAACCTCATAAGCAAAGCAAAGGGTGACCCCCACCAGGATGGAAACAATCTCGGACGCCTTTTTGCTGACCAGGTGCCGGAAAACCGCGACCAGAAACTCTACCACAACCGACATAAAGATGAGGGTCTGCAGGGCCTCCAGCGGATTCTCCAAGGGTTTTCCCTCCCTGCATAAAGATTCGAGCTCACAAAATCGCAATCCCAAAATTGCGATTTTTATTTAAATTGCGATCTCCTAATCTTTATGCGGTTCCCCCCTGTCCAAGACCCAAACCGAACCTTTCTCCGCATATTTCACTCCGTGCCCGGAACCCAATATTTGCCTCAGGCCCCGGGCACAACCGGATTTACTCCGGGCCAAGAGAAACAGAATAGCGCTTCCCGAGTTCCCGCAGTTCTTTAAGGACGCCTTCGGGTACAGGGATGCCTTCGGCCTTCCGCTTTCGTTCCCATTCCCACTCGATTTCGCCCGGCAGGTAGATCCGGTCGCTCCCGGCGGCACGGAGCGCATTCCTGATGTCCTGCGCGAGGTGTTCCATCCCCGCCAAAAACTCATCGAGGTCGAGGAAGGCAGAAATATTAAGCGCCGCGAAAAAATGCCCGACATTCTGGGGAGCATCCAGGCGCCGCAGGTTGCTGACGTAGGGGCCGAAAGCCGCCCCGGCGAGGATTCCGGCAAGAACGTCAACCATCAAGGCCAGCCCGTAACCCTTGTATTCCCCCATGGGAAGGAGGGTTCCTGAAGCGGCCACATCCGGATCTGTTGTCGGCCTTCCCTCCGGATCTGTCGCCCAGGTAGGAGGAATTGTTTCTCCTTTCTTTGCCGCCAAAACGATCTTTCCGATCGCCGCCACACTGGTCGCCCCGTCGTAAATGACCGGCCTCTCCCGCCCGGCGGGGACCGCCACGCAAATCGGGTTCGTCCCGAAATAGGGGGCCTTTCCGCCCCAGGGAGCCATGGCCGGAGAAGCATTGGTGAGGGCGATCCCGATCATGTTTTCTGCCGCCGCCGCCTGGGCGTAAAAGGCCGCAATCCCGAAATGGTTGGAATTCCGCACGGCCGCAACTCCTACCCCAGCCCGGCGCGCCCTTTTAATCGCCTCCCCCATCGCGGCCCGGCCTGCCACCGCGCCCCAGCCGTTGCCGGCATCCAGGACGCAGGCAGCAGGGGCCTCCCGCACGATTTCCAGCTTCGTCCGGGGCGCGACAAGGCCTGCCTCCAAGCGCGAAACATAAAGAGGCAGGCGGATTACCCCGTGGGAGTCGATCCCCCTTAAATTAGCGGCCACCAGGTTTTCCGCCACAACCGCGCTTTCCGCAGCGTCCCCCCCGGCAGCCTCCAGTACCCGGCGCGCAAAGGTTTCGAGGGTGCCGGGAGCAAAGATTTCTTGAGCCTTCCCTTCGGCCAATGATACTCATCTCCTTCCAGCCCCGTTTCCCCATCATTGTAGCACCCGCTCCCGGAAAAAACAATTTCTGCCCGGAAACCGGCGAACAGTTCCCTGGAGATGGATGTAAATACGCAGCAGAAAAAACCCTCATAAAAAAGCTTCCGGCAAAAAGTCCCCGGCAGGGAAACACGCTGCGCTACCGGGCGCGGCAGGCGGCGGCAAAGCGCGCCGCGGCGCGGGGGCCTGAGGCGAAATGGAAATGGAAATAGGAGGCAAGAAGGTTTGCGCGGGCATAGCCATCCGGCCGTCTCTCCCCGCCCCCCCGGCTTAAAGAGAAGGCCCAGGGGAAGGAATCGCCGGGGGGAACAAAGGAGGAATAATGGAATTCGTGTCCCCGCAGGACTGCACCGGCCTCACAGAGGATGTTGCCGGTCAGGGCGCGCGCCGTCACGTACCCCATTCCGACGAGGCGCTCTTCCATCCGACAGGAGCCCGGCACCAGCCCCGCCATCACATGCGGCCGGCCCTCGTGATCTACGAGATTTTCGCAAAGATACATGAACCCCCCGCATTCCGCGTAAATGGGAAGGCCGTCTTTGTAGGCGCGCCGCAGGCTTTCCCGCATCTCCGAATTCGCCGCTAATTGTTCCGCAAAGAGTTCGGGGAAGCCCCCTCCGATAATGACCCCCCTGGCTCCCGGGGGGAGGCCCGAATCGCGCAAGGGGCTGAAAGGAACCAGTTCAATCCCGAACTCCTGGAGGGCGTCGAGCCCATCCCTGTAGTAAAAATTAAAGGCTTCATCCCAGGCAAAGGCCACCCGCACCCTTGCACCCGAACTGCCTGCAGCCCCTCCAGCCGCTGCTGCCTCCAGGCCCCATTGCCCCTCCCCTATCCCTGTTCGCGCTCCCTCCCGCGCCTCCGGTGAGGCTTGATGCAACGAAGCTTCATCCGGCGGGACTGCGTCCGGCGCGGCAGCGTCCGGTGCGGCTTCACCGGTGCCTAAAGAGGGCGCGCATCTGGGGGCGGCGCGGGCAACCTTAAGGATTTCTTCTAAATCCACCTGCTTTGCAACCATTTCTGCAAGTTCGGAGAGTGCCGCGCCCGCCCCCTGCTGTTCCGGAACAGGCACAAGGCCGAGGTGGCGCTCCTGGAGGCGGGGGAGGCTCCCCTCCTGGATCGCTCCCAGCACCGGTATCCCTCTCTCCGCCTGGAAGCTTTCCCGCAGCATCTTAAGGTGACGGGGCCCGTGGACGCGGTTGAGGATCACCCCCGCAAGGGGGAGTTCGGGGTCAAGGGCGCGGCACCCCAGGAATTCCACAACCGCGCTGCGCGCCTGGGCGTGCACATCGACCACCAGGATCACCGGGCAGCCCAGAAGTTTGGCGATCTCGGCGCTGCTCCCCCTCTCTCCCCTCCCCCTGAGGCCGTCGAAAAGACCCATCACCCCTTCGATTACCGCCAGGTCCGCGCCCGCCGCGGCCGCCCGGAAAAGCTCCTGTACCCGGGCGCGCGGGAGGAGCCAGGTGTCAAGGTTGCGCGCCCAGCGCCCGGTGGCAGCGGTGTGATAGCTGGGGTCAATGAAGTCGGGGCCTACCTTGAAACCCTGGACGCGGTAGCCCCGCCGGGTAAACGCTCCCATGAGGCCGGTGGCGACGCTGGTTTTTCCCGCCCCGCTCCGGACTGCCGCGATCATCACGCGGGGTTTCCCGGTCATCTTGCCCCACCCCGCGGCCCCGGCAGCCCCAAAAGGGCAT
>DAOURU010000092.1 GCA_030627585.1 Bacillota bacterium | reverse complement strand
GCTTTTCGCTCTTAAATCAGTGTAAAATACCTCTGCCGCCAAGTTTCCCTCACCCTTTATCATCTTGTGTTTTTCGTGCTTGATCTGCTCTCAGTCTAACACAAAAAAAAGGACTTGCCCACCCTCTATCTCAGAAGCAAGCGGGTGTTATTTGGCAGGTATTTAAAGATAGAAAGAGGAGATCAAGTGCATTCTTTCATGACAACCTGTTATATCCTGTTAAGTTGTATGTGTGGATTCGCCATATCTGTTAAGAAGTGTTAAAATAACAGCGGTGTTCATAGATGCAACTTGATATCAAAAAAGAGTATGTCTCATTTTTTCATCAGGAGGGGAGGAATTTGCAACAACTTCAGGGAAGGGCAGGAATTTTGATCGAACCCTACCTGCGCTTAAATGAGGACCAGGTGAAAAGCATCCACGAAGCCGGCATGGATCTGCTGCAAGACCCCGGCCTGCTGGTCTGGCATGAAGAGGCAATCGAACTTTTCGCCCAGGGCGGAGCCCGGTTAAAGCGCCCTGCTTCTGAAAAAAAGGCGTGGCAGGTACAGATACCGGAAAAAATGGTTTGGGATGCCCTGAGCAGAGCGCCTTCGACAGTTAAGTTGGGAGCCCGAAATCCCAACAATACCCTGATCCTGGATGCAAAGGTGCCGCGCGTCTATTTTGGCAGCGGCTCGGAAAGCAATTTCTGGCTTGAGGCTAAAATTGACACCTATGTCCGGAAGGAGGACGGAGGAGGGGAAAAACAGTTTGCAACCTTCAAGAAAAAACGCGGCTCTGTCGCTTACCTGTGCCGGGCGGCGCGCCTGGCGGAGCAATTGGAACACCTTGATTTTTTTATCCGTCCTGTGAATATTCAGGATGCCGATATCACTGAGGAAAACAAAGATGTAAATAAATTTTTTGCCTGTCTCAATAACATTACGAAGCACGTGATGGCCGGGCTTACAGACCTTGGCCAGTTAAACAATGTTCTCCGCCTTGCGGAAATCATCGCCGGGGGAGAAGCTGCTTTAAGGGAGAACCCGCTGATTTCATTTATTGCTTGTGTCCCCAAAAGCCCCCTCGAGCTTGGGGAGGATGCAACAGCAAAGATGCTGGCGATTGTCCGAACAGGCCTTCCCCTCGTCATTTCCAGCAGTCCCCAGGGAGGCTCAACTGCTCCTGTTGAGGAAGCTGGGATGGTCGTCCAGATTAATGCCGAGATCCTCGGCGCCGTTGTTCTCAGCCAGCTCGCCCAGCCCGGCGCTCCTGTGATCTATGGAAGTGTTCCTGTAAGGGCGCGCATGGATAACCTGCATGACATGTACGGTGCTCCGGAATTTAACCAATATAATGTAGACTGCGTCCAGATGGCCCGTTTTTACGGGCTCCCCTGCTATTCCACCGCCGGTGTCGCAGATGCAAAAGTGCCCGGGATTCAAGCAAGTGTAGAAAAGATGTTTTCTCATCTTTTTGTGACCACGAGCGGCCCCCATCTTGTTCACTACGCCTTTGGCCTCTTGGAAGAAACCCAAACCTTCAGCCCGGAGCAAGCCGTGCTCGATAACCACCAAATCGGAATGGTTAAGTTCGCGCTCCGGGAACCCGCTGTTAAGCCTGACGATATCAAAAAATCCCTGGCAGTAATCAGAGAAGTGATGGAAAGCAGCCTTCGTCTTTATGCCCGCTATACCAGACGCAAGCTGCACCAGGGGGAAATTTACATCAAGTATCCTTTTGAGGGGGGGGAGGACCGGGAAGAAACTTTAATTAACGCTCACGCAGCGGTGCAGGAACTGCTGGACCGCCCTGCCGCTTATTTGCCGCGCGCCATCCGGGACCGGATTGTGCAGGAAGTTCCCGGTGTTCTCTCACGCCTGAGCAGGGAGGGGGATTAATTATTAATGAAGGAACAAATTTTAGCAGACCTGAGGGAAAGCATCCTCCAGGGAAGACGTCACGCGGCGGATGAGGGTTTGACCGAGGATTTGGTTGGCCGGCCCGGCGCCGTAGAGTTAACCAAAACGGCGCTGGAGCAAGGAATTGATCTCAAAGAGATTCTCGCGCAAGGGCTTAATGATGCCATGACTGAGGTGGGGAAGCGGTACGCCTCTGGGGAATACTTTATTCCTGATATGCTCGCCGCAGCGGAGGCGGTAGGCGTGGCGATGGAGGTCTTAAAGCCGCACCTTGCACAGCAGAAAGAGAAAACGAAAGGAAAATTTATCCTGGCGACGGTTGAGAAGGACCAGCACGACATCGGCAAAAACATCGTCGGGCTGATGCTGCGCGGGGCGGGATTTGAAGTGGTAGATTTGGGTACTGATGTTCCCGCCCGCGAAATTGCATCTGCTGTCGCAGCAGAAGGGGCAGATTTTGTCGGGCTTTCGGCACTCCTTGATACGACGATGCGCTACATGAGGAAAACGATTGCCGAACTCGAGAAGCAAGGGCTGCGGGAGAAAGTAAAGGTTTTGATTGGAG
This sequence comes from Bacillota bacterium, assembly GCA_030627585.1. GTDB lineage: Bacteria > Bacillota > DSM-12270 > Thermacetogeniales > Thermacetogeniaceae > Ch130. The sequence continues at coordinate 3,018 of DAOURU010000092.1, read as the reverse complement.
GCGCTCCTACTTCACCGGAGTTTGCGGCCGAAATAGGCGCCGACTCCCACTGCAAAGACGCTTTTGCCGCGGTGGCGGCGGCGGAAAGCTTTATTCGAGGGGGAAAGAATTAAATGAAAGAAAGCAATACTGCTTACAAGGTCGCGGTGAGTACGGGACTCTATGCAAAACCCCAGGGTTTAAGGGGAAAGTACGACCACGTCCGGCGCTTTTGGGAGGACGAGGTGACCCGCTTTTTCCTGCGCCCCTATCTCACCCGCTTGCGGAAGCGGCGCCGGCAAGAGGGAATCCGGATCCTTGATTTAGGGTGTGGAAGCGGGGATGGTTTTGAGCTTTTAACAGGCTCGAGAGACCCTTCCCGTCCTGTTGCGGATGCGTCCAACGAGGTTCTCCCCTTTCAGGAGGTTGCTTTTTATAAAGGAATTGACCTGAGCGAAGAGCTCCTGGAACAGGGGCGCGCTGTTTTTCAGGGATTGGCGCAGGTCGAGTTCGGGCGCGGGGATTTCAGCCAGGGGCTTCCTGTTGCGAGCGGGGAACCGGCATATGATATTTATTTTACTTCATATGGAACAATGTCCCACTGCCATGACTGGGAGGCCGTCCGGCTCCTGTCGGAGATCGCCCTTCATGCCGCGCCCGGTTCCGTCGTGATGGCCGACTGGCTTGGCGCTTATTCTTTTGAGTGGCAGGATTTATGGATCTCCCCGCTGGAAGAGGATTACGTGATGGATTATTATGTTTCCTACCTTTACGACAACCCCCGCGCGGCGGCGTGCCATCTTCCCGCGCTCCGGCTGCGCCTGATGGACCAGCCGACTCTTTTACGGATCCTGGAAAAAGCCAATGATCGTGCCGGGGGAAGGCTCGTTTTGCGAGAAATTTTTGATCGCTCGATTTTCGTCGGGCGCCATGTGGAAACCGGGAACTATAATCAATTTCCCCAGCCTTTGCGTACAATGATCAACTCTCTTTTTGAACCGGGGGTCCGGACCGACCTTGCCGGGTTGCGGGTGAACTACCAGCCAAAAGCAGGTTTTACTCAGAACAACGCCTGCCTGAAGCGCTGCGCGGATTGGTGGAATGAACTGGTTGAATTCACCGCAGAAGCCGTTTTGAATCATATGCCCAAGTCAAGAAATGTTTTCATGGGGCCGCGAGGAAAAATACCGGCGGCCGTAAAACCGCTGTTCGAGCGGATGGCAGGGCTCTTTTCATCCCTTTCTGACCTTGAAGTGGAAGACATTCGGGCGAATTTCATTGAGCCTCAACTTGCCTATGCCCTTCGCAATCTGGAAATCAGCCTTCAAAAGGGGACGGGAATCGGACACGGGATCGTTGCGATCTTAGAGGTAATGTGAGAGGAGGAGTTATTTTGCGAGGTTTGGAGGGCGGTGCTTACAAACCGTTAACAAGTGAGGAAATCAAACAAATTCACGGGGTCAGTCTTCGCCTGCTGGAGGATCCCGGCCTCAAGGTTTACAATCGAGAGGCACAGGAGGTTTTTGCCAGGGCCGGGGCGGGGGTGGACTTTCATACAGGAATTGTCTCCCTGCCGCCGGGACTTGTGGAAGACGCTTTGAATACGGCTCCGTCTCGGGTCGTCTTATGCGGGAGAGAAGAAAAGAATGACCTGATTTTAGAAAACTGCCGCACTTACATGGGAACGGGAGGGACGGCTCTCTATATTTTAGACCGTGAGACGGGAAAACGCCGGAGGACGACAGTCCGGGATCTTCAAGAGCTGGCGCGCCTTGCGGATGCCCTTGACGGTATCCACTTTTTCATGATTCCGCTTTACCCGCATGATGTTCCATCAGAACAGGCGGATTTGCACCGTTTTTGGTGGTCGTTGAAGAACACTTCCAAGCACGTAATGGGGGGCGTCTATTCTGTTAAGGGAATTCGCGGCGTAATCGAGTTCGCCGCCGAGATTTCCGGGGGGAGAGAAAAACTAAAAGAACGCCCTATTATTTCTATGGTTACCTGTGTGATGAGCCCCCTTGTTCTGGATGACACCTATACCCGCCTCTTGATGGAAGTGGCGCGGCAGGGCATCCCGCTGGTTTGCCCGGCCGAGCCCATGGCCGGAACCACGGGGCCGGGCACGCTGGCAGGCACTGTTGTCCTCTCCAATGCCGAAACATTAAGCGGGGTTGTCCTCGCCCAACTGGTCAATAAAGGAACACCGGTGATCTACGGAACTGTCGCCACAACGATGGATATGCGCACCGGTTCGTACCTTTCAGGAAATATTGAAATGGGATTGATTAATGCCGCTCTTGCGCAAATGGCTCAATTTTATGAACTGCCGATTTATGCGACTGCAGGGTTGTCCGATGCCAAGCTTCCCGACGCCCAGGCCGGATACGAAAAGATGGGGACCGCCCTTTTGACGGCGCTTGCGGGAGCGAACTTTATTCACGATGCCGCTGGTTTTCTCGAATTCTGCACCACAATTGCCTTTGAACAGATGGTGATTGACAGCGAAATTATCGAGATGTGCATGCGCGCTTTGAAGGGAGTCGAGGTCAATCCGGACACCCTCGCCGAAGAGGTAATCCGGGAGGTGGGACCGGGCGGAAATTTCCTCGCGCACCCTCATACCTTGAGGCACTGCCGCCGGGAGTTTTTCATTCCCTTTGTGGCGGATCGCAGGACGCGGCAGGTCTGGGAAAAAGAAGGGGCACGCGATGCTGCGGCGCGGGCGCGGGAAAAAGCCCGTAAAATCTTAGCTGAACATCAACCCCTCCCGATTCCCCAGGCCCGCGAACAGAAGATCGTGGAGCGGTTTCCCGAATTAAAGCACATTGCCCCGGCCGGTTCTTTAAATTTGAGGGGTGAAGCGAGATGATCCTGATTGGGGAAAAGATTAACGCCTCTACAAAGTCCGTCCGGGAAGCGGTCCTCGGGCGCGACCGCAAGTTTTTGCAGGAACTGGCACGGCGGCAGGCGGAGGCGGGTGTGGATTACCTTGACGTGAACGCAGCCACAGGAAAGGGCAATTCCGCTCAAGAAGCT
>DAOURU010000015.1 GCA_030627585.1 Bacillota bacterium | reverse complement strand
CAGCGCACCCGCAAAGGTGGTTGTGGTATCCCCCTGGACGAGGATTAAGTCCGGCCGCTCGCGCGCCACAACCTCCTGCAGCCCCCGCAGGGCAGCTTCTGTAACATCAAATAAATCCTGCCCCGGGCGCATCAAAGCCAAATCGTAGTCAGGCCGCAGGGTAAAAACCCGCAAGACCTGATCCAGCATTTCCCGGTGCTGCGCCGTGACCACGACCCGGCTTTCAACAGCCTCGGGGCAGCATTTCAACCCCCTGATCACAGGCGCCATTTTGATCGCTTCGGGCCGCGTCCCGAAAATGCTTAAGATCTTGACTTTTTTCTTAATCTTCCCGGTCACTTTAATCTTTTTCCCACTCCAGACGAAGATAATCTTTCTCGATCAGTTTTTGGATATGCTGTTCCAGGGCGGCCCCTATGTCCGCCCCGTATCTTTCCTCCAGCACAAAAAGGAGAGACACCGCCGTCTGGGCTACATCCAGCAGTTCTCGCAAGATCAGGTTGACCACCCGCCGCTCATCCAGCGTCGTCCGCTCCCCGCTTAAACCCCGGAATTTACCGATTGCCTGGGCGAGCTCGCCGGCCTCCTCCATCAACTTGAGGGCGGTAGACTCCAGGGTGGGAGTAAGATTATTCAGGCACGGGAGTGCGATGGTCTTTGTCTTCGGGTGCAATTTTACCCTCCCCTCCCCTTTCCGGGGGGCCCAAACAAACCAGCCGCACCCCGGCCTCCGCAAAAATGTTCAGGGCAAGCCGGTCCGGGTAATCCCCCTGAAAAAAGACCTCCTTAACTTCCGCATTGCAGATCATCTTCGCACACAGGGCGCATGGCTGGTGCGTGATATAAAAGGTGCCTCCGCGAATGCTGATTCCGTGCAGTGCCGCCTGGATGATGGCATTCTGCTCCGCATGCAGCCCCCGGCATAGCTCATGGCGTTCTCCCGACGGGACATGCAGTTTTTCGCGCAGGCAACCCACATCAATGCAGTGGGGCAAACCGGTAGGCGCTCCGTTATACCCGGTGCAAAGGATGCGCCGCTCTTTAACGATGATCGCCCCTACCTGGCGCCGGACGCAGGTGGAGCGCCTGGCTACAACCCCCGCAATTGTCATAAAGTATTCGTGCCAGTCAGGCCGGCCCAATAATCTCCCTCCGCTCCCTTGAAGAATAAAGGGGAAAATCGGAACAAAGGAAACGCACGATCCGGCGCGCCTCCTCCCGTTTTGCTTCGTCACCGGGGTAAGAAATGACATAATGAATCGCCCGTGCGATGAGTTCCATTTCTTTCTCCTTCATTCCCCGCGTTGTGACGGCAGGAGTTCCGATCCGAATTCCGCTCGTAACTTGGGGGCTCTGGGGATCAAAAGGAACCGTATTTTTATTCACTGTAATTCCCACCTCGTCCAGCATCAACTCGGCCTGTTTCCCGGTAATATTCTTGCTGCGCAGGTCAACGAGAATCAGATGGGTATCGGTACCTCCAGAGGTAAGTTTAAAGCCGTATTCCTTCAGAAAGGCGCCCATCGCCCGGGCGTTCGCCACCACCTGGCGCTGGTAGTTTCGGAATGCTTCAGATTGCGCCTGTTTTAAACAAACAGCTTTGGCCGCGATGACGTGCATCAACGGCCCCCCCTGGATCCCCGGGAAAACCGCCTTATCGATTTCAGCAGCATAGCGCGCCTGGCATAAAATCATCCCGCCGCGCGGCCCTCTTAAAGTTTTATGAGTTGTGGATGTCACAAATTCTGCATAGGGAACCGGGTTCGGGTGGAGGCCCGCCGCGACCAGGCCCGCAATGTGGGCCACATCCGCCATCAGATAAGCCCCGGCTTCCTTCGCAATTGCCGCAAAAGCAGCAAAATCAATAACGCGGGGATAAGCGCTCGCCCCCGCCACGATCAAGCGGGGACGAACTGTGCGCGCCAGCGCCCTCACCGCGTCGTAATCAAGATAACCCTCTTCATTCACGCCGTAAAAATGGGCCTCGAAATAGGTCCCCGAAATGTTCACAGGACTTCCGTGCGTAAGATGGCCGCCATGGCTCAAATTCATTCCCAGCACACGATCCCCGGGCTTTAAAGCTGCATAGTAAACAGCAGTATTCGCCTGGGTCCCTGAATGGGGTTGCACGTTGGCGTGTTCGGCCCCGAATAACGCTTTCGCCCTTTCCCGCGCCAGGTTTTCCGCGACATCGACAAATTGACAGCCTCCATAATAACGCCGGCCGGGGTAGCCTTCAGCATATTTATTCGTCATGACGCAACCCTGGGCGGCAAGAATTGCCCTGTCGACGATATTCTCTGAGGCGATCAGCTCCAGTTTCTCCTCCTGGCGCCGCTCTTCTGCCAGGATGGCGGCAGCTATCTCAGGGTCCACCGGCATTAAATATTTTTCAATCTCGTGCATTTTTCGTACCCCCTGTTTCCTTCTTCACCAACCGGAGGGAATCCTTCTTCAGGGTTTCACCGCAAGAGTATTTCTTTTCCAGCAACTCGATTTTGGCAAGCCGGCGGGCATGGCGCCCTCCTCCAAACCGCGCCTGCAACCAGGTCTCGATAATCTCGCGCGCCAGACCCGGCTCCAGCACCCTTTCTCCCAGGGTCACAATATTTGCATCGTTGTGCTCCCGGGCGACGCGTGCCGTAAAGGGGTCCTGGCACAAAGCGGCCCTGATCCCCGGCACCTTATTGGCCGCGATCGCCATCCCGATCCCTGTCCCGCAGATCAAAATCCCCCGCTCGTAATCCCCGCATGCCACCGCCTCTGCTACCACGCGGGCAATATCGGGATAATCTGCAGATTCGGGCTGATCCACGCCAAAATCTGTAAACTCTACCTGCCGGGAAGCAAGATACTCTTTTACACTTTCCTTGAGATGAAAACCTGCATGATCGCTTCCAATTGCAACGCGCATTGTTTCACCCCGCCCCGATTTAGGGAAAAAATTCGGTGCCAAACCCTTATTTTCCTCTTTTTCTGACTCTCCCCGTTGCTGGCAATAACCGCCAGCCCCTTATTTTTTCTTTAAATGCTGAACCAACTTCTCGATCAGACTTGCGAGTTCCTGCGCGCACCGCCTGTAAACCGCGCGGGGCTGCCCAAAAGGATCTGGAATATCGTATTGCGCAAGTTCCCCTTCAATTTTTTTAATTTCTTGCACCTCCGCCCGGGTTTTTTCCGCAAGGAGGTTCTGCCAGGAGGCAAGCTCGTTTTCGATTTCCTGGAGGCGCTTCAAAATTTCCGATCTTTCCTGCTCCAGTTTGTTCACAATCCTGCCGTGTTCGGCTCGAAATTTTTCCTTTTTTTCCTGAACCTTTCCAATCAACTCTATGAAACGGGTTTCTTTTTCCTTGTTTGAGACAGGATCCAGGAATTCTTTAAAGACAAAGGTTTTCCCGCGCGCCGCGGGAAAAAATTCCAGCAGCTGGCGTTTTTGGCTTGCCGTCATTGTCAAAATCAGATCCGCCGCCCGTACCTTTTCTTGCGTCAACTGCTCCGCCTGGTGCCCCGAAAGATCGAACCCTTCGTCCGCCAATACGGAAAGCGCCTCGGAACTGGCGGGTGAGCCCGGGAAAGCAGCAAGCCCCGCCGAGGCAACCTCCACCTGGCCCTCAAGATTAAAGCGGCGGAAGATTTTCCGGGCCAGAACCTCCGCCATCAGGCTGCGGCAGGTATTTCCGGTACAGATGAATAAGATCCGCAACACAAGCACCTCCCGGAAAAGCTTGTTTTAAAAAAACAGTTTCAGGCCGATTCCCGTTAAAATCAGGCCACCGATCGTTTCGGCCCAGTTTCCCGCCCAGCGGGTAAACCAGCGGCCCAAGACGAGGCCTGTGGCGGTCATCAACCCGGCTACAACGCCGAGAATCAAAACAGCATAAAAAAATCTCGTCATAAAGACCCCCAAACCTATACCTACGCCGAAAGCATCCACGCTCACGCTCCAGCTTAAAACAAGGAGCCCTCCCCATTCCAGGAAAGGACTGGATGAAGACTTTTCCCAGAGGTGACGCGCCTTCCGGAAACTGTAAACCTCGCGCCGCCAGGGAAAACCGCTCCACAGCATCCGCAGGCCCAGGATGATTAAAATCCCGGCTCCGATCCAAACGGCCGCCTTTCCGATTAGTCCGCCGAGCAGGGAGCCAATGTAAACACCGGCCAGGGGCATGAGGATATGAAAGAACCCAACCACAACCGCGGTCCGTAAAACGTGGTTGCGGGCAAAATTACTCATTCCCATCCCCAGCGCCAGGGAAAAAGCATCCGCTCCCAGCGCAAGCGCCATCAACAGCACCATAAACAGGTTATCCAAGATAAAAACCGCCTTTCCAGGACTATAAAGCGTGATTTTCTGCAGCCCGGCTTAAACGGTTCATGACAGCAAGGCCAATCCCGGCAACGGGAATTGTCTCGACCAGGATCACGTCAACCCCCATCTCGTCGCATTTCCGGAGGGCGCTGAAAAGGCGGTTCGCGATCTCTTCCGGAGAGCGCCTGGATCCCAGGGTTTCCAGGTGTGCCGGGGCTGCCCCCTTTGCTTGATAAAAAGAAGAGTTTTCCACCGTCGTCAGGACCCCGACCCGGACCCCCGGATGTTCAGCAAGGTAATTAATTATTTTATCTGCCTGTTGCTCCGGGGTGCCCGTCACCATTACAACCCGTGCCGCAGGAGCATAATGTTTAAAACGCGTCCCGGGGCTTGGTGCAACACCGGTCTCTTCTTTATTTTTCCCGGAAACTCCTTGCAGAACTGCGGGGTAAAGCTGGATTTCCTTCTCGAGGACAGCCTCCAGCGCTTCTCGGGAGACGCCGCCAGGCCGGAGCAGTACAGGGCGCGGCCTGCTGAGGTCGAGGATCGTAGACTCCAAACCGACTTCGGTAGGGCCTCCGTCCAGAATCAGGTCAACCTTGCCTGCCAGGTCCGCCAGGACGTGAGCGGAACAGGTAGGGCTCGGATGGCCGGAAAGATTCGCGCTCGGCGCCGCAATCGGGGTTCCGCCTGCTTCAATGAGAGCAAGCGCGACCGGATGGGCGGGAAAGCGCAGCGCCACATTGGGAAGACCTGCTGTAACTTCATCTGGAACTATGGAAGCGCGGGGCAGAATCAGGGTTAAGGGGCCCGGCCAAAATTTACGCGCCAAAAGCTCTGCCGCCGGGGGCCAGTGAGCAACGAGGCCGCGGCCCTGGGCGAGAGAGGCGATGTGTACAATCAAAGGGTTCCCGCGCGGTCTTCCTTTGGCATCGAAAATTTCAGATACCGCTTTTGCATCCAGCGCATCGGCTCCCAACCCGTAAACGGTTTCCGTGGGAAAAGCTACCGTTCCCCCGCGCTTGATGACTTCCGCCGCAGCTTCGATCACAGCAGACTCGGGATGCGCCGGATCAACCCGCAGGATGCGTGTTTCCTTCCGGTTCTCCATCTCTACCACCAGGTTTAGAATTTCCTGCTTTCCCTTGCCTTAAACTCCACGGTCTTATCTCAGGCAGAAAAAGTAAGGATCACTTCAGTCTGTCCGGACATCCCGTTTCTCCTTCTCCCCGCAAGGCCGTTACCACCCGGTCTCTGCCGGCGTAGTCCCGGCTTACTTGAATCTCGTTCCAACCCTGTTCAACCAACAAACCGGCCAGCACCCCGGCCTGCCCGGGCCCCACTTCGCAGGCCAGCAGGCCCCCGGGCGCCAGGAAAGCAGCCGCCTGGGGGAGCAGGCGCCGGTAAAGATCCAGCCCATCAACCCCCCCGTCGAGGGCGAGGCGCGGCTCGCACCGGACATCGCGGGGCAAAGCGCCGATTGCATCCCGGGGAAGATAGGGCAAATTAGCCACAACAGCCGCACCTATGCCGGCCTTCCCCCCGGCGGCCAGGGGAGCAAGCAAATCCCCCGCGCGAAATGCGACGCGTTTTCCCACCCCGTGCCGCCGGGCATTTTCGCGCGCAACCGTCAAAGCGCCGCGTGAAAGATCTATCGCAATTACACGAACCGTGGGATGATAGTAAGCCAGGCTGACCGCCAGCGCCCCGCACCCTGTACCGACATCGGCAGCCAGAGGATATGGCAAATTCTCCTCCTCCCAGGCCGCAAGAAAGGTCAGGGTTTTTTCTGCCAGCAGTTCCGTTTCCGGGCGGGGAATCAAAACCGCAGGATTCACACGGAATAAAAGGGACATAAATTCCCGCATCCCGGTTAAATAAGCGACAGGAGCTCCTGCGGCCCGCTTTTTAATTAATTCCCAATAGGCTGCAGCGACCCCGGCAGGAACTGCTTCTTCGGGGTAAATCAAAAGGTCCGTGCGCGTCCGGCCCCAGGCAAAAGCCAGCAAAACTTCGGCCTCCAGCCGGGGCGCCTCAATCCCTGCCTCCCTCAAATATCCCATGCCGTCCTGCAGCAACTTTCCGCCGGTCATTCAGGCTCCAACTTCTCCCTGGGACTGGGATGCCAGTTCCCTTTGGAGCTGCTCCGCGCGCTGGGCGGTAATCAATGCGGAGATGATTTCCTCTAAATCCCCGTCCAGTACCGCAGGCAGCCGGTATAAAGTAAACCCGATCCGGTGGTCGGTTACCCGGCTCTGGGGAAAATTATAAGTTCTGATGCGCTCGCTGCGGTCTCCGCTTCCCACCTGAGTCCGGCGCAAACTGGAGATTTCACCCTGCTGGGCGCGCTGGGCGCGGTCCAGCAACCGGGCGCGCAGGACCCGCAGGGCCTTCTCTTTATTTTTGTGCTGTGACTTCTCATCCTGACAGGAAACCACCATACCCGTCGGGATATGGGTAATCCTCACCGCGGACTGGGTTGTGTTAACCGACTGGCCGCCGGGCCCGCTTGAGCAAAAAACGTCAATGCGCAGGTCCTGGGGGTTGATTTCCACATCAACCTCTTCCGCCTCGGGGAGAACCGCCACGGTTGCAGCCGAAGTGTGGATCCTCCCCCCCGATTCCGTAACCGGTATCCGCTGCACCCGGTGGACGCCGCTTTCGTATTTAAGCTTGCTAAAAACAGCAGTTCCGCTCACCTGAAAGATGACCTCTTTAAAACCTCCCATAGCGGTGGGGTGGGTGCTTAAAATTTCGACCCGCCACCCCTGCCGCTCCGCGTAGCGCCCGTACATCCGGAAGAGCTCCGCCGCAAAAAGGGCGGCCTCTTCCCCCCCGGTGCCGGCCCTGATTTCCATGATTACGTTTTTCTCATCACGGGGGTCGCGGGGCAAGAGCAAGATCTTCAGCTTTTCTTCCAGTTCTTCTTTTTTCTCCTGCAGTTCTTTAAGTTCAGACTCGGCCAGATCCCGCAGTTCAGGCTCGATTTTTTCCTCAAGCAAGGACCTCGTAGCCCCGAGTTCCCTGCAAACCCGCTTATAAGTTCGGTAAGTGCCCACTACCTCGGTTAGTTCGGCATGGCTTTGGGCGATTTTCCGCCATACCTCCTGGTCGGCGATTACCGCCGGATCGCTCAGCATTTGCTCCAGTTCCACGTAGCGGGCCTCTAAGCCTTCAAGCTTGTCAAGCACCCTCCTCACCTCCTGATAAAAGATTTTTTAGAGTCTAAGCTTATTTTTATTTGAAAACTCTTATTATTTTTGCTCCTGTTTAGGGGGACCTTCACTCCTGTTTAGGCAGCACGCTCTGGAAAGCAGAAATTGCTACTTCGAGCTGGCCTGCATCCGGCTTTCCGGTCGTCAGCCTCTGAAGCCAGAGGCCGGGCATGACCAGCCATCCCAGTCCCTGCCGGTAGCGCCGGGCGTAGCGGACAAACTCATACCCCAACCCGGCAACAAGGGGAAGGAGAAGCAGGCGCGCCCCAAATTTCCACCACCACGGCCCGTTCCCCAGCAAGGCGAAAATAAAAATGCTGATCACCAGCACAAACAGCAAGAAAGAGGTTCCGCAGCCGGGATGCAGGGGGGAGCGTTTTGCCGCTTCAGATACCGTGAGGCTCGCCCCCTCCTCAAAGACATTAATAACCATATGTTCTGCGCCGTGGTATTGAAAAACCCGCCTGATGTCCGGAAAACGGCTGATCGTGATCAAATACGCCAGAAAGATGCCCAGGCGGGTGATTCCCTCGACCGTATTTTGCCCCCAGGTTCCCACCCAGGCTCGGGTTAAGTGCCCCGCCAAGGTTGGAAGGAGAATAAAAAGAGCAATTGTCAGCATGAAGGCGCCAACAACCGTTAATCCAATCTCAAATGAACTTAAGCTCTCCCCTTCCTCCTCCCTGGCAACCAGGGAAGCAGATAAATTCAAGGCGCGGATGCCGAGGATCAGCGACTCCATCAAAACCACCGTCCCCCGCAGGAGCGGCCACCCTAAAAAAGGAAAGGACTTCGCCCAGGGGTGATAGTCCTCTTGTTTAACGACAATCTCGTCCCCCACTCTGACGGCAACCGCCACCCTGCGCGGGCCCCGCATCATGACTCCCTCAATCACTGCCTGTCCGCCGTATTGAAAAGAAGCATCAGGACCTTTAGACAAACGCCGGGCCTCCTTTTTCGGCGCGAAAAAAGAGCAGCTCCCCCGGCCCCTTTTTAGCGCCCGTATTTCTTCCGGAACCTCTCAACACGGCCGCCTTTTTCGGCCACCCGCTGCCTCGTCCCTGTATAAAAGGGATGGCAGTTGGAACAAACCTCAACCTTCATGGCCGATCTGGTGGCCCCCACTTCAAACCTGGTACCACAGGCACAGGTAATGACTGCTTTGGTGTATTTCGGGTGAATTCCTTTTTTCATTGTTTTTCGCCTCCCCGCTTATCAAACGTGATTATTATAGCATACCCCCCAACCCTTAGCAAACCCTTCTTTTGAGACGCTGTGAGCTTCTCCGGAAAGGAAAATGAAAGATGGTTATTCTGTATTGACAAACCGGATTTGGACTGGTTTCCGAAAGGAAAAATGAGGGGACAGGAAATCTTGCGTTTCTCAAAATAGGCGTGGGTTCTAAATCAAACTGAACTGCAAAAACGCGCCCCTTGCACCGCGCTACCTGGTCAGGTAAGGGAGAGGATTGACCGCGCGGTTATTTTTTCGCAGCTCAAAGTGTAGGTGGGGGCCTGTCGCCCTCCCGGAAGAACCGACACGGGCGATGATCTTTCCCTTTTCCACCGCATCCCCGACATCCACCAAAATATCCCGCAGGTGGCCGTATAAAGTCTTGTATCCGTTGCCGTGATCCAGGATCACGGTGGTTCCGTAAACACCCTTCCATCCCACGAAAACAACCTCTCCGTCCCGACCCGCCCGGACCGGATCTCCGTTTTCTCCCGCAATATCAAGGCCGTGGTGGAACTCCCCTTTCCTGGGGCCGAAAAACGAAGTGATTTCCCCCAGCAGCGGCCAGGCCAGCGCCTCGTCTTCACCCCTTGCTGTATAACGCCTGCCGCCTTCTAAGGATCGGACTTGAGAAGCGGCCCGGGTTTCAGAGGCCCTCCCCCCGGGGATGATTAACTTCTTTCCTGCTGTAAGCAAAGTGGGGTCTGTAATTTGATTCCAGGCCATCAACCTTGCCACACTCACGTGATAGCGCCGCGCCAGGGACCATAAAGTTTCGCCCGGCGCCACCTGATGAGTAAGTTCTGCTTGAACCGGAAGCACCAAAACCTGGCCGGGATAAATGATGGCATCTTTCCCAAGCCCGTTTACAGATCTGATTTTGTCCGGATCCAGCTCCAGCCTTTGCGCTAAACCCCACAAAGTATCCCCCCGCCGCACCTTATAAGTGAGCGCGGCGGGTTTCGCTGTCCTCTTCTGAAAGGTTTGCTTCGGCTCCAACCAGTAAGAAGCAAAACTGTCTTCCGCAAGGTAACCGGAAGCGCGGGGAACAGGGCACAGGACCGGCCAGACCAGGAAAAGCACGAAAAGACCGATCCATCTCCCTCTTTTCCTTTTCAGCACTGGATTCACCTCACAAATGCCCGGCTACCTTTCTATTTTTGCCCTCCCCCCAAAATTTATTCATTTTAGCCTTTTCCTGCCTGAAGCCCTATAAAAGATGCTACATTCTCGAGACTGGAAATCTCCCGGCACTGCGGGAGCGAGCTGAGAAAGTATCTCCCGTACCACCTGCTCCTGATGCGAGGATCCAGGATGGCTACAATCCCCCTGTCCCGCCGCGTCCGGATCAGCCTGCCGAAACCCTGCTTGAAGCGAATAATTGCTTCAGGCAGAGAGTAGTTTAAAAAGGCGTTTCCGCCGGAGCGTGCAATGGCCTCGATCTTCGCGATTGCGATCGGGTGATCCGGTACGGCGAAAGGAAGTTTCACCAGGATCACACAGGAAAGCGCCTCCCCCTGGACATCTACGCCTTCCCAAAAGGAAGCCGTTGCGAAGAGCACCGAGTGGAGGTCCTGCTTGAAGATGTCCAGCAGTCTCTGCTTGGGCAGCTCCCCCTGTTTCAGAACCCTCCAGGGGATTCTTGCGGCTATCCGTTCATAAACCTCGCTCATCCCCTTGTAAGAGGTGAACAGCACAAAGGCGCGCCCTTCGGTCTTAAATAAGATCTCTTCAATGAAAGGGGCCGCTTGCGCGTAGAAATCCGGCCTTTTGGGATCCGGCAGCCCGTCTGGAAGATAGAGAAGGCACTGCTCTTCGTAATTGAAAGGGGACTGCGCCGAAAGCTCCCGGGCCGCGGGGCAGCCGAGTGAAGTCTTGAGATATGAAAAATCCCCGCAGATACTTAGGGTTGCCGAGGTCATAATCACGCTGGCAACATCCCCGTTTTGAAAGAGAAGCCGGGAAAGGCTTTCGGAAACATCGAGTGGGGTGGCGTGCAGCGTAACCAGCAGGCGCCTGTTCGTGCGGCTTTGCTCCACCCAGTAAACCTTGTTTAAATCGCCTGCGGCAAGGATTTCTTGCAAGTCGCTGTTGTATTGATCAAGGCACGAAAACAGCACCTCCTCCCGGTCTCCGATGCAGTCCTGATCAAACAATTCCACCGTGTTTTTGACCGCCTGTCGGAGTTCTTCCCCCAGGCCGGCAAT
>DAOURU010000332.1 GCA_030627585.1 Bacillota bacterium | reverse complement strand
TCACGCACCCCACACCCGCTCCTTTCAGAGCTAAAGGTGCGTGTTCGCGGGAAGAGCCGCATCCGAAATTTTTCCCCGCAACGAGAATGTCGCCCCGGGACACGAGCCGCGCAAAGCTGGGGTCCGCGTCCTCCATACAGTGGGCCGCCAGCTCCTCCGGATCGCTTGTATTTAAATAACGCGCCGGGATAATCAGATCCGTATCAATGTTTTCTCCGAATTTCCAAACACGTCCCTTAATCCGCATTTTCTGCAACAACCTCCCTGGGATGCGAAATGCAGCCTGTCACCGCCGATGCCGCCGCAACGGCAGGCCCCGCAAGGTAAACCTCGCTCTCGGGGTGCCCCATCCGGCCCACAAAATTCCGGTTTGTTGTCGCCAGCGCCTTTTCGCCCCGCGCCAGGATCCCCATATGACCGCCCAGGCAGGGACCGCAGGTAGGTGTGCTTACAGCCGCGCCGGCCTCAACAAAAATTTCAAGCAAACCCTCCCGCATCGCGTTTAAATAGATCTCCTGCGTCCCCGGAATCACGATCAGGCGCAGGCGCGGGTGAACCTTTCTCCCCTTGAGAATCTGCGCGGCGATGCGCAAATCCTCCAGCCGCCCGTTTGTGCAGGAACCGATCACCACCTGGTCGAGTTCAATCCCCCCGGCCTCCGCAACCGGCCGGGCATTTTCAGGAAGATGGGGAAAAGCTACTTGAAGCTCAATCTGCTCTGCATCATATCCCTTTACCTCAACGTAGCCGGCATCCGGATCGCTGGAAAACAGCCGGTAAGAGCGTTTTGCCCTTTCCTTTACATAGGCAAGCGTCTGCTGATCCGGGGGGGCGATTCCGTTTTTGGCCCCGGCTTCGATGGCCATATTGCACATCGTAAGCCGTCCCTCCACAGAAAGCCCCTCAATTGCCTCCCCCGTAAACTCCATTGCCCGGTAAAGAGCGCCGTCAACTCCAATGTCCCCGATCGTGTAGAGGATTAAATCCTTCCCGGTGACCCAGGGAAGCATTCTCCCGTGGTAAACAAATTTTATGCTTTCCGGCACCTTGAGCCAGCATTCGCCCAAAGCCATTCCCGCCGCGAGATCCGTGCTTCCGACTCCCGTTGCAAAAGCGCCAAGCGCTCCGTAAGTACAGGTATGGGAGTCCGCGCCGATAATTAAATCACCGGGGAGTACAAGCCCTTGCTCGGGAAGGAGGCAGTGCTCGATTCCCATGCGGCCTACTTCAAAGTAATTGAGAATACCGTAGTCCCGTGCAAACTCCCGCACTTCCCGGCACTGCTCTGCGGATTTAATGTCTTTATTCGGGGTGAAATGGTCGGGAACCAGAACAACGCGTTCAGGATCGAAAACGCGGTCGAGTCCTAATTTTGAAAACTCCTTGATCGCAACAGGGGCCGTAATATCGTTCGCAAGCACAAGATCCAGGCGGCAGTTAACCAGCTCCCCAGGATAAACCCGTTCCTTTCCGGCGTGAGCCGCCAGGATCTTCTCAGTAATGGTCATTCCCATACCAGGTCCTCCTATCCTTACCCCGATTCTTGATCCCGATCGCTGGTGCTGGATCTGTAAAGCCCCGGGTCTTCCCCTGCTTC
>DAOURU010000327.1 GCA_030627585.1 Bacillota bacterium | reverse complement strand
TTTCAATTTTTAACAGCTCTGCTTCCAGCGGTTTGAAGGCTTCATACAGGAAGATGCCCAGGATAAAAACCGCCGCAGCTGCTCCCAAAATGATTTTCCACTTTTTCCTCATAAAACAGCTCCCCCAGTCCCTTTTTATTTCTTTTTATTCCCCCGCTTTGAGAGCTTCCACCATACTCAACCGGCCGATCTTTTGAGCCGCCATCCGCTGCGCAATCCAAATAGAAGCAGCGGTGATAAAAAAGGCGACCACTGCGGAGAAAGCAGACATTTGCGTGGGCATGGTGTAAATGTCGTTGCTGATCGCCTGTGCGAGCCCTATTAAAATCAGCTTCGTGAGAGGTATTCCTGCAATCATGGCAAAGACGCTGAGAAACCACTGCTCAAAAGTAATCACAGAAAGCACCTCGGCAGGTGTCATCCCCAGGACCAGCATGGACGCCAGTTCCCGGCTCCGTTCCGACAATGTAATCATGGAAGAATTATAGACGATGGCAAAACCTGTAATGACAGCCATCAGGGCAAAAACGAGAATCGTGCCGGAAAACGAACCCATCAATTCTTTCATCTGATTGAACATCTCCGCGCGGTTGCTGATCCCGCTGACTGCGGCGCTGTTTTTGTACTCCTTCTGCAGGCGCGGCACGTACCGCTCCTCTGCCAGCAGCATCACCGCTGTGGCGAGATCCCTCTGCCCCAAAAACCGCTGTGCGGCTTCCATTTCCATGTAGGCATTGAGCCCCAGGTGCTGAGGGACGACGCCGACCACTTCCAGCTTTTTTTCCTGGTCCGGGTCTCTCAGCATCAGGCTTGCCACGGTTAATTGCGTGCCCGCACCGGCATTGAGAAGGCGCGCCAGGCGCTCCGAAATCAGGACACCGTTTCGGGGAGGTTCGACCCTGTTGCCATCTTCGTCCAGGATATTGTAAAGCCTGCTGCCTTGAGGCAGGGCCAGCAGCACCACATCTTTTTCGCGCCACTCATTTTTCAGGGTGACAGGAATTTCCGCCATTGCCTCCGCCCTCTTGACGCCGGGGAAACGGATTAATTCACGTTCCGCTTTTTCCTGGTTGAGGGGGTGGGCAAAATCAACCTTGGCGTTATAAGTTTGTACTTTCTGGTATTGATCGAGCAGCATTTGCTCGCTTACATCCTTCATCGCCCAGGTGAGGCCCCCGAGGGAAAAGGCAAACATGACCCCCACAAACACGAAGAGGCTGCGCCTTTTATTGCGGAAGATGTTGCGGACCGCCATTTTGCCCTGGACGGTAAACATGTTCCAGAAGAAGGCGAACCTCTCAAGAAACGTTTTCGCCGCTGCAGGAGGCGCCGGGGGCCGCATCGCTTCCACGGGGTTGAGGGCAAGAACCCCTTTGCACCCCTGATACCCCGCAAATGCGCTGAACACCAGCGAAAGCAGGACGCTCAGGAGGAAGGAGACGGGAGAAAACCTGCTCTCAAGCCCCGGCATGTTGAAAAACATCTCGTACATGGCAGTAAAGGGAAACGAGAGGGCAATTCCCGCAAGCCCTCCGGTTACGCCCCCGGCGGCTCCAATAACCAGGGGATAGGACATATAATGAAGCAGTATTTCCCGGTCGGTGTACCCGAACGCCTTTAAAATCCCGATC
>DAOURU010000278.1 GCA_030627585.1 Bacillota bacterium | reverse complement strand
TCCAAATATCCGTCAAGGCTTTAAATGTGTAAGTCATCGTACCATTCATTAAACTCCTCCTCCCGTTCTGGTTATTGCCTATTGATCATATCACTTGCTTGTTTGACTTCCTGCCTAAAAAGCTACTTCTCCATATTGCGGCCTTGTTCCCTCTACTCCAGTACAATCCTAACCTTCCTGGGGTCCTTGCCTCGGACGAGAGACTGGAGGTAGTCCTCAAAGCGTTTTTGAAATTCAGAGATGGTGCAGGGAGTCCCACCTTTACTGAGGGCCTTTTCGAGACCCTCGGTCGTCACCACAGCCTTTTCCATCCCGGACAGCACTTCCTGGACAGTCTTTACAAACGATGCGTCAACCACGTAAGGAAGCTGCTGCTCTTTAATTACCAGCTCCAGCGCTCTTTGCTGCTCCGGTTTTAAAAGATAGATATTTTCCTTGACCGTCGGGTCCTCAAGATTACTGACCAGTATCCGTGACCAATCCTGGCACAACTTTTCCAGTTCATCTTCCAGTTGCCTGAGCACTGCTTCTGCCGGCACCTTAACCTGCTCTTCCGCCGGCCGGTAATGGCAGTGCGGGCAGACCGGGGTCCTCTTCAAATCATCGCTTGTGAGGCTGAAGCATGTTTTCAGTCCGGTCAGCCGGTTTTGATAGTCAGTCAACTGCGCCCGGGGCATCAAATCGATACCCGCCAGCTTGTTAAGTTTACTTAGCCGTTCATCTTTAAGGAGATCGGATTTCTTTTGATCCCCGTTAGCATTTAACCGGGCTTTTGTGTGAGCCTCGAGGTAGCTCCCCATATAAGATTTTTTAAGTTCTGTTAGTACCTGGACGAGCTCACGGCGTAAATTCGGGTCGCCAAACTTATCTGACCCTGATATTTTGGCTATAAGATTTGATCGTTGTTCCCGCGCCTTTACCGTCCAATCCGCCTCCGCCGGGAAAACAGCCTCGGCAGTAGCAAGATAAGAAGTTAACGGCATAATTTCCTTTGCCAGGCCGGCCAGTTCCTCAATCTTTTTCAAACTGTCAAGGTGCGCCTTTTGGGCGTTAATATCGCTTTCATTGTAGCGGAAGTTTTTCAATTTACCTGGGGTATTAAAAACTTTTAGCGACTCCAAAAACTCCTTAAAAGTATCCAATGCCTGCCGTAAATCTGTTTTCTTTTGCTCATCGAACAGGGAAATGCCCCACAAAGATAATCCCTGCTGTATTTCTTGCTGGACCAGTAAGGTGCGTTCCAAAAGCTTATCTACTGCATCTTGCAGCTGCCTTATAGCCTCCTCCCTGGTAGCCGGGTTGACGATTAACCCGGGAGGCAGGTCAAAAAATTCAAAGAGAGCTTGTAACGAGCCAATCGGCAAATCCCTTGGCCGTTCAATGTGTTTAAAGTTTACAAGGTCTGCCAGGGGAATCTTGCCAAGTTCCTCCAGATTTGAGGCGTCTATTTTTTTTCCCGGAATGCTTAAAGTGACATCACCGCTGTGAATCAGGCTCGCAAGAATAACGACCACCCACTCCGGTTCCAACCTGAAACGGGGTTCGTACTCTATACCTCGAAAGTCGGCAATTATTTCACTGTGGTTGAGAACCTGCCCCTGTCCTTTCCGGTTCAGCTTACCCAGGATGTGTTTGGCATAACGGGATTTTTGGGGCCTTAGCTTTTCTCCATCCAGGAGTTCCAAAGCGTCAAGGACGGCAGTACCCTGTTTGGTCTTGATATTGCCAATGATCCATCTAATGGCTTCCTGGGCAGCCTGGGGCCGGTTTTTTTCGGTGATAAGTATGGAGAATGCTGGATATTCAGGTGCCTGTTCCTGAAAATGGGGTGCCAGACAAATGGATCCTACCAGATTCACCAGATCCCGTACTGAGGAATATGAAGCTGCACTTCCCTTGATCCACTCTACTAATTTTTTGGTAACTCCCCTATGGGTAACATCAAATGCGGTAGTGATATTGTTACGAAGCCAATTGACAATAGTCTTAAGATGTTCATTGGCCTTATTATCATAAACCTGACGTGTACCTTTAGAGGCAGTACTAGCCATTTCCCGGGCACCGGCAAAAAGCTTTAACGCTTGATTAAAGCTTTCATCACGCTGTACCAGCCTGAAAAATACCTCGTCAGAGTTTTTCTCTTCCTCGAAGGGCGGCGGGTCAAGAGGTTGGAGAAAGTAGAGATAAAAATC
>DAOURU010000132.1 GCA_030627585.1 Bacillota bacterium | reverse complement strand
TTAAACCCTCACTAATAATTTCACTTAGATCAATCTCTTCCCCTTGGTAAATTCTTTCTAATGTTTCCTGCTCTTTTTTTAATTTTAATTGTTTCTCCCCATCTTTGCGGAAAATTTCTTCAAAAGGGAACTTTAGATTTAAATAAAAGGGTTTCAGGCAAAGACTGCAATTTAGCTCTGCTTTTGCCTGAACATTTCCCTGCACTAGAATTTCTCTTCCTGTATTGGTCGCTTTGCCCGAAATTTTCAGGTCATGAAAGACAACGTCCGTCCCTTGAAATTCAAGAGAAAGCTTTGGAATGCTCCCAGAAAATTCTTCAACACGACCTTTCACCTTGCGCAATTCACTGACATCAATTTTCATTTAATTCACTCCCATTAACCACCCCACATTATACTGGTCGTTTACCTTCATGTCAACGAAAAGGGGAAGGTATTGCCCTTCCCCTCGTTGTTATATTGTTTTTATTAATTTAGGCTGTTTGTCCGGGAACTTTTGCCTTTGCCTTAATCATGTCAGGCTTTTTCTGGAGTTGCTTTTCAAACTCGGCGTCCCGCATCTTGTTCCGGTAGTTAGAATCCTCGAAAGAGTAACGGAAATTGGTGTGGATATCATAGCGGTTTTCTAAAAGTGCAACCACGTCTTCTACGAAGACAAGTTCTTCGTCGGTTGGAATGACAAAGATTTTAACCTCGGAGTCAGGCGCCGAAATCTCAGATTCGGAGTTTCTGGTCCGGGCTAACTTATTCTTCTCAGGGTCAAACTTAATCCCCATGAATTCTAATCCTTCCAGCGCCCGCGCCCGGATGTCGACAGCCATTTCGCCGACACCTGCCGTCCAGACAATAGCATCAACCCCACCCAGGGCCGCAGCATACGCACCAATGTATTTCTTGATCCGGTAGCTTTCGATTTCGAAAGCCAGTTTTGCCCGTTCGTCTCCCTTTTCCATCGCTTCGAGGATATCCCGCCGGTCTGTATACTTGCCGGTAATACCAAAGAGGCCGCTTTTCTTGTTCAGAATGTTGTCGATTTCCTTGGGTGAATATCCTTCCTTCTGCATCATGTAGAAATCGAGAGCGGCATCGTGATCACCGACGCGGGTACCCATCACAAGACCTTCGAGGGGGGTAAAGCCCATACTGGTATCAAAAGAAATTCCTTTTTTCACCGCGTTGGCGCTTACACCGTTGCCGATGTGGAGGCAAATCAGGTTGACCTCAAAGGGGTCTTTCCCGAGCAGGACCGCCGCCCGTTTTGATACATATAATAAAGATGTGCCATGGAAGCCGTAACGGCGCACCCGGTACTTTTCGTACCATTCATAAGGAACGGCGTAAATGTACTGAGGAGGTTGCATGGTTTGGTGCCAGGCGGTATCCATTACTGCCATATGAGGAATATCGGGCAGGAGGCTCTGCGCTGCTTCAATGCCGAGAATATTGGGCGGATTGTGCAAGGGTGCAAGATCCTGGAGTTCTTTAAAAGCATTTAAAACCTCGTCATTAATAATGACAGACTTTGCAAATTTTTCGCCCCCGTGGACAACCCGGTGACCCACTGCGTTAATTTCCTTGACGCTTTCTAAAACCCCATGCTCGGGGCTTACTAGGAGATCGAGAATTAAATGAACAGCCTCTTTATGAGTCGGGCAGTCATGTTCAATCTTTACTGCGTCCCGCCCTGTAACCTCGTGAACACAGAAAGAACCTCCAATTGTGACGCGCTCGATAATCCCCTTGCACATGATCTCTTTTTTATCCCAGTCATAGACCATGTACTTCGCAGAAGAACTTCCACAGTTTAAAGATAAAATTTTCATAATAAAACAAACCCCTTCCTAATGTATTTAAAAATTTATACATACCCCCATCGAGGGTTTTTACTCAATCCCTTTCTATCAGGCCTGTGCCTTTACGACACACATTGCCGCGACATTCACGATATCATCAACACTGCACCCGCGCGAGAGGTCGTTAACCGGTTTCGCCATACCTTGAAGGATCGGCCCGATAGCCTCTGCTTTAGCAAGGCGCTGTACGAGTTTATAACCAATGTTCCCTGCGTCAAGGTCAGGGAAAATTAATACATTAACCCGACCGGCAACATCACTGCCAGGTGCTTTTGACTTTGCTACTTTCGGTACAAGAGCAGCATCTGCTTGGAACTCTCCGTCCAAAATAAGGTCAGGGTATCTTTGCTTTGCAATTTCGGTAGCTTTTAGAACTTTTTCGATATCCTCATGTTTCCCCCCGCTTCCCTTGGTCGAATAAGATAACATTCCGATGCGCGGCTCCATCCCGCACAGGCTACGCGCCGTCTCTGCGGAAGAATATGCGATTTCTGCTAATTGTTCTGCTGTGGGATTTGGATTTACAGCGCAGTCAGCAAAAATAAACATTCCTTTATCTCCAAGTTCACAATCAGGAACAATCATAATAAATGAACCAGAAACAACAGATACTCCCGGCGCCGTTTTAATAGTTTGCAGAGCGGGCCGTAGTACGTCGCCCGTAGTATTAATTGCACCAGCTACAAGTCCGTGTGCAGCATCTGTATAAACTAACATTGAGCCATAATAGAGAGGATTCTTAACGAGATTTCGCGCCTCGTCGATTGTCAAGCCTTTACTTTTTCGCATTTCGTAGAGTTTTTCGGCTAGACTTTCTGCATCGGCTGCACGAGAAGGATCAATAATCCTCACCTTGGATAAATCTACTCCTAAATTTTTTGCAACTCCGGTTACTTCATCCTCTACCCCAAGCAGAATCGGGTCGGCAATCTGCTCCTTTACCAGAATCTCGGCCGCTTTTACTGTACGCTCTTCAGTACCCTCCGGAAGAACAATAATTTTCTTCTTCTTCTGACGAGCCTTCTCTCGAATTTGTTCTAAAAGACTCATTAACCTACTCCCTCCTTAAAGTAAAAGGTTTAAAAAATAAAATAACTTTATTTTCGTTACTTTATTTAAAGTACCGCTATAATACCCGAACTGAGACTTTTTAATTACCCCATTGGCTTAGGAATTAATAATAAGAAAAGTGCTTTTAGATGGTGGCATGTCAAGGTTAGATAGGAGTTGATAAAGTATTACTTTTAGGATTGAAGCAGGAAGGATTAAAAATTTTAAGAGTACTCCACCTAAAATAACCTGTCTGCGAGGGATATGTAGGGATATGTAACGCAATTATATCACAATAGTTAAATCAGATCTACTCTTTTTTACCCACTTTTATTCAACAGCTCCACCCCTCCTTATAGCCAAATTAATTCGTATTAAGGTCTATTTTCTACATCAAGTTTGTATAATCCTTCCGAGGAACAGTTTTTTCTTCAAGATCCCGGGGAGGTACTTTTGGTGTTAAAGCGGGGAATGATGTCCAGACTTCTTAATCATACTCCCGGGCTTTGGGAATTAAGCATCCCCTGTTTTTGGATATTTGTTTGTTTAAGTTTTGGGATCGGAATGATTTGCTTCCCTGCTGTTGTATTTCAGGCTGCACGCCGGGGTTTGCAGACATGGTGGGAGATAGTTTTGCCCAGCCTCCTCCCATTTTTTATAGTTTCTGAACTTCTCATGAATTTAGGTTTTGTTGCTTTACTCGGAACCTTTTTGGAGCCGGCCATGCGGCCGCTGTTCAATTTGCCGGGAAGCGGCGGCTTTATTTTAGCTGTCAGCTATCTTTCAGGTTTCCCTTTATGTGCCATCCTAACGGCGCGGCTCCGCAAGGCAAACCTTTGTACTAAAGATGAGGGAGAAAGACTTTTATCCTTTACCAGTAATGCCAGCCCGCTTTTTATGTTAGGCGCCATAAGTGTAGGAATGTATCAAAATCCTGCCCTTGGCCCTCTGGTTGCTATGATTCATTATCTTTCGAATTTCTTATGCGGGATTATCCTCAAATTTTTTTCACTTTCTTGCGATCATTTTCCGGGACCTAAAAAACCAAAAGAGCCCCTCGTAGTTTATGCAATGAGAGCCCTCCAAAAAGCTTCCCGTCTGAAAGAACAAAGTTTTGGAGCCTTACTGGGAGAAACAATCCGGAATACAAGTATTACCCTTCTCACCATTGGAGGCTTTATTACCCTATTTTCAGTATTGGTTGGGATTCTTCAGGCAGTCGGCTTATTTGCGGTAATCATAAAGAGCTTAAATCCTCTTGCCGAAACTCTAAATTTCGACCCCTCTTATTTTAAAGCCTTGCTGCTTGGGTTCTTTGAAATTACAATCGGTATAAACGAAGTTAGTAAAATTAACGGCCCTCTTCTGCACCAACTCATGATTATTGAGGCAATTTTGGCGTGGAACGGACTTGCCATACAGGCTCAGGTCGCGGGAATGATTATCGGAAGTGACTTGCGTATTTTTACTTATATTCTAACGCGGTTTCTGCAGGTCTTTCTTGCAGTTATGACAACATATATCTTAACATTCCTCCCGCTTTCAGAAATTTTTGCTCTTCCGGTTTTTCAAAGAAATTGGGTTTCTGCCTGGCATCCTTTTGTTTGGACTATAGTTATTTCGATCGCACTAATCCTTCTTAT
>DAOURU010000317.1 GCA_030627585.1 Bacillota bacterium | reverse complement strand
CGGCGCTCCGGGAATACCACAAACAGTTTCCCCTGCGCCCGGGGCTTTCTAAAGAGGAGGTGCGCTCCCGCCTCTTTGGCTCCCTTCCGTCCCGCCTTTATCAGGCCCTCCTGGAAGACTGGGCGCAGGGCGGGGTGCTCAGGCTGGCGGGACAAACGTTGGCTCTCGCCGATTTCACGGTGCGGTTAACCCCGCAGCAGGAAGCAAGGCGCAGGGCTATTTTAGAAAAATTTGCTTCCCAGCCGTTCGCCCCCCCGGCCGGCGAAGAACTCCGCGCCCTGCAGGAGGCGGAGGGGGATCTTCTCCAGTTCTGCGTCCAGCAGGGGGATCTGGTGAAAGTGGGAGAAGATTTTTATTTTTCAAAAGAGGCGGTGGCCGGAGCACGGAGCCTCCTGGAGGAGTATTTGCGCCGGCACGGGGAAATCAGCGTCGCTGCGGCGCGGGATGTTTTAGGGACCTCGCGGCGCTACTGCCTGCCGCTGCTTGAATATTTTGACCGCGCAAAGAAAACCCGCCGGGTCGGGGACAAGCGGGTGCTTTTCAGCCCTCCGGAAAAAATTTCAGGCGGACCGGAGCCCTAAAGAGGGTTTTTCCGGTTTCCTGGGTACAAAGTGGCGGAGGTGTTAAAAAATTGTAGCATCAAAAGCTGTTGTATTGATAATTGGCCGGATAGCTGATAATATTAATATAAGACCATCGCGTCGCTTTAGCGGCACATTAGAACGTGGACTTGAGGAGGGTCGGCTCACCATCGCGACGAGTTTCAGGGCGAGCCAAGCAAGAGTACCGAGAGCCGAGCGCAAGGATAACCGGGATCATTTTTTCAGCGCAGATTAGTAGTGAAAAGGCGTGGGAGCGGATTGTGCCTGGTGGTGCGCCTGGACTTCAAATCCAGTGGGGGGCATCTTGAAGTGCCTCTGGTGGGTTCGATTCCCACACGCTCCCGCCAAATATTACGAGGTTTCCCGGGTTTTTAAAATACACCCGTTCTGATGCCGCAAGCAAATTTGCAACGGATTGCAAGCATCAAAGTCTCCCCAATTGCGGGGGAGACTTTTGCGCGCTCCCGCCCCACCGTATTGCGACTCGAAGCAAAAGACCGCCGTTTGGTAAGCGTCTGGTTCTAATGAGGCAGTCATTTTAAAAGAATACCGCTACCGTCCAACTGCACCGGTACGCTGCCTAATTAGGAAACAAGCCCTAAGTTTTCATCAAATTTGAGAAGGAAAAATAGGATTTTTGTCGAAGCAGATCGATTAATGGCATAGTTTTCCACCCCGCCGGGAATTCAGAGATAACACAGGAGATCAGGGAATAATTTCAGTTTATTCTTGATCTGGGCAGGCTCAGTGCACATATTTTTATAGAGGAGCGTGAAGAGGAGCGTGTCGATTTTATGCTGGCACAGAACTTGCAATCAATCTTTAGCGCTTTAGCCTTTAGCGCTTTAGCGAATTCCGCAGCTGTTTTGGCTTTTCTTAAAAGAAAAGGCACGGGATCGGGGTTAAGAAGGCCCTTCTGGGGCCTTTTTTAATTTTTTTAACTTGACGGGGAATTTTATGTTGGCTCGGTTAAAACTCAATTGATGGTACCGAGTTCGGTGGAGTTTAGGAGCGACGTCGAGGTAAAGATTAGCTTTAACCGGGGATTGCCTTCATTCTCGGGCAGGAGTCAGATGTAAAATCTGAATCAGGAGGGTGTAGTTTATGGGCAGCTCT
>DAOURU010000179.1 GCA_030627585.1 Bacillota bacterium | reverse complement strand
ATCTTTAAAAAGCCGGTTTTGGCTCTTTATTTTTTAGGTTTTAATCTGGAACAGGCTCCTTTCGGGAAGAACCGGAACCTGCGCCAGGCAATTGACTGCGCCCTTGACAAGGAAAGGATTACGGAAGAATTATTGGGAGCAGGGGGAAAGACATTAAAGGGGTTCTTGCCCCCGGAGCTTTTGCTTTTCGAACAGGAAGTAGACAGTGAAGCGGCTTCCGGGCGTTCAGAGGCCTTACGGCTTTTAGCCAGGGCGGGTTTTCCCTATGGCTCGCGCCTCCCTTCTTTAACCTTTGCTTATAACGACAGTCCCGGCCACGACTCTCTGGCGCGTTTTCTGCAGGAGCAGTTGGGCCAGGTCGGGATCGATCTTCAATTAAGAAGATGTCCCTGGCAGAAATTTCGAACTGAATTGCGCGCAGGGACTTATTCCTTTTTCCGGTTGGGTTGGGAAGCCGATTATCCCGAGGCGGGCAATCTTCTGTATTTTAATTTTGCCAGCAGGGAGATAGGCCGGAACAACTACACCAGGTACCGAAACGGTACGGTCGACGCGCTTTTGCGCAAAGCACGGGAAGAGCAAAATCCGGACCGCCGCGCCCAGATTTACCGGAAAGCGGAGAAAATCATTCTTTCTGACGCCCCGGTTGTTCCCCTCTTTCAGCGGGTTGCTGTTTTTGTTTACCGAGAAGATCTTGAAAACTTTAAAGTCGATCTGCTGGGCAGGATAGACTTCCGCAGCCTGCGGAAACCCTCTCGTGTTTTATAGAAACCCGCTCCCGAAAACCCGGACCTTGTGCCGTGAGATGAAACATGGGTTTACACGAACCGGATAAAGTATTAAAATAAGGGATGTAGAAGGGAGTGGCTGCAGATGCCGACTTATGAATTTGTCTGCCGGAATTGCGGCAATCGCTTTTCTTTATTTACCTCAATTGCAGGACGCGCCAAGGCATGTTGTCCGTCTTGTGAGAGTAAAGATTTACAACAGGTTTTTAAAGGCGTGATGTTCCTTAAGGGGAACTCTAGTGGAAGCGAGAGCAGCAGTTCCTCCAGCGGCGGCGGCTGCACGCGGACGAGTTGCAGTGGTTGCGCCGGCTGCTAATCAATAACGCTTCCTGTTGATTAAGGGGTTGTTTTGGATGCCCCCCGTTGGTTTAGCTGAAAAAGAGCAAAAACACCTCTTGTTAATTAAGGCGCCTGCCCTTTTAGAAAGTTTGCTTGAATTTTAGGATTTATTGACAAAACAAAGAATTGATTTTATAATAGCAAGTGGAATTAAAAAAGTGTCGGAGTGGCGGAATTGGCAGACGCGCACGTTTGAGGGGCGTGTGGGCAACCGTGCGGGTTCAAGTCCCGCCTCCGACACCATTTTTTTCAGGAATATCAACGCTTCAGGGGTTCCCATAATACATCTCGATTCAGAGGGGCAGCGCACATCATGAGCAAAAGGAGAAAAAATTAGTTAGAGCCGGTTCCCGGCACTCGGGCAGATTCAATCAAATCAAAAATTGGCCTTGACAAAGGATGGCCTATTGTTATACCATAATGGTTGTGTGATTATTACCCAAGACTCCTTCTTTGTATGAGGGAAGCCTTGTAAAGCAAGGCTTTTTCTATTTACAAGAATCTACTAAAAATGAAAAATTTAGGACAAGGGGGAGTCGGGTTTAAAAGAGGATGTCTAGGATAATTGTACATTTATTTTGCAAATAAAAAAGAAAGGAAGAAAAATGATGCGCGAGTATGCATTGGATAAGATCCGCAATATTGGAATTATGGCCCATATAGATGCTGGTAAAACTACCACAACCGAGCGTATTTTATATTACACCGGACTCGTTCACAGAATCGGTGAGGTTGATGATGGTGCAGCGACAATGGACTGGCGTGTTCAAGAGCAGGAGCGTGGCATTACAATCACATCTGCGGCTACTACTTGTATTTGGCGTGATTGTCACATCAACCTCATTGATACACCAGGGCATGTAGATTTTACCGTTGAAGTGGAGCGTTGCTTGAGAGTACTTGATGGTGCGGTTATCGTGTTCGATGCTGTTGCCGGTGTGGAGTCTCAATCAGAAACAGCATGGAGGTGCGCCGACAATCATCATTTACCTCGTATCGCTTACATAAACAAGATGGACCGCATGGGCGCGGATTTTTACCGTGCGGTTGATATGATCCGGGAGCGCCTGAAAGCGAAAGCAGTTCCAATTCAAATTCCAATTGGTCAAGAAGATGCTTTCCAGGGAATGGTAGATTTAATAAAAGATAAAGCAATTCATTATCGAGACGATTTGGGAGAAGTTATCGAGGAAATCGAGGTTCCCCGGGAATTAGTAGATAAGAAACGTGTTTACCGGGAACATTTGTTTGAGTCACTGGCAGAGATTGATGATGAGTTAATGGAAAAATACCTGAGTGGCGATCCGATTACTGAAGCAGAAATAAGGAAGGCAATCAGAAAAGGTACGCTGGAGCAAAAAATTGTACCGGTCTTATGCGGATCTTCAAAACGAAACAAGGGTGTACAACTTTTGCTTGATGCGATTGTTGATTTTCTGCCGTCGCCATTAGATATGCCCCCAGTAGCTGCCATTAAACCTGATACAGGGGAGGTAGTGGAATGCAGGGTTGGAGATGAAGAGCCGTTGGTAGCACTTGTTTTTAAAGTTCAAGCCGATCCCTATGGAAAACTTGTTTTTGTAAGGGTTTATTCTGGTAAGTTGCAGTCCGGAAAAACAGTCTATAATGCAACTAAAAAGAGAAAAGAACGGCTCGGACGATTGGTCAAAATGCATGCGAACTGTAAAAAAGACATACATGAAGCATGTGCCGGTGATATTGCAGCCGTAGTTGGATTGAAAGAGACTGTTACAGGCGACACTCTATGCTCGGAAGATTACCCATTGCAGTTGGAAAAAATGGAGTTTTCGGCTCCTGTTATTACCAGTGCCATCGAACCAAAAACAAAAGAGGATCAGGACAAGTTGGGGATCGCGCTGCGCCGGATGAATGATGAGGATCCCACATTTCGCACCTATATCGAAGCCGAGACGGGCCAAACATTAATTGCAGGGATGGGAGAACTGCACTTAGAAATTATTGTTGACCGCTTGCAGCGAGAATTTAATGTAAAAGCCAGGGTAGGCCAACCGCAGGTTGCTTACAAGGAAACCATCACCCGTCAGTCTCAAGGTGAGGGAAAGTTCATAAAACAGAGCGGCGGTCACGGTCAGTATGGACATGTTGTGATCGAGCTCGAACCACTTGCTTCGGGGGAAGGCTATAGATTCATTGATAAGACGGTTGGTGGGGTGATTCCCAAAGAATACATGCGGGCTATTGATGCGGGAATTAAGGAAGCCATGCAAAAAGGAGGGTTGCACGGCTTCCCGGTGGTGGATATTCAGGCCACCGTTACCGGTGGATCGTTCCATGAAGTTGATTCCTCTGAAATTGCATTCAAACAGGCTGCTATCACCGCTTTTCAAAATGCCGTGCAGAAAGGCAAACCTGTTGTCCTGGAGCCTATTATGAAAATCGAGGCCAGTCTGCCTCATGAATACATGGGTGATGTAATCGGGGACCTATGCGCAAGACGTGGGCGAATCGAGCTTACTGAGCTTAAAGGAGATACCTGTGTAGTTCGCGGTAGTGTACCTCTTGAATCGATGTTCGGTT
>DAOURU010000323.1 GCA_030627585.1 Bacillota bacterium | reverse complement strand
TATAAAAAGGTGTAAAAATAAAAAAAGTGTGCTAACATTTAGCACACTTTTTTTTTTAATTGGTGGGCCATCAGGGACTCGAACCCGGGACACCCTGATTAAGAGTCAGGTGCTCTACCAACTGAGCTAATGGCCCACTCCTATTAACCTACAGCCATTAACCTTACAGCCATATGTTACAACAGAATTATCGCTTCTGTCAACACCTTTTCTTGCATCTCTTTTGTTTCTGCCGGGATGTTCGGCGGAGGAGAAAACCGTTTTCCGGGGTGCTTTCTGCAGGTGCCCTTATGCCTGCAAAACCTTCTTTTGAGGAGAGAAAAAGACGTCCTGCAGGACAATGCTCTGCTCCCGGTCGGGCCCCACAGAAACCATCACAACGGGAATTCCTGTGAGTTCGGCAATCCGCTGCAAGAAGCGCCGTGCCGCCGGAGGCAGATCCCTCTCCCGCCGGGCGCGGGAAGTATCCTCCCGCCACCCCTCCAGTTCTTCGTAGACCGGCTCGCACTCCCGAAGCAAGCGCAGGCTTGCGGGAAATTCTGTGATTACCTTTCCTTTCGCGCGGTAGGCGGTACACAGCCTGATTTCCGGCAGGGAGTCAAGAACGTCCAGCTTGGTGATGATCAAGCCCCCCATGCCGTTTACCCGCGCCGCGTAGCGGAGCATCACCAGGTCGAGCCAGCCGCAGCGGCGGGGGCGGCCCGTAGTGGTTCCGAATTCTCTCCCCTTCTGCCGGATTTCCTCGCACTGAGACCCTTCGAGTTCCGTCGGAAAGGGGCCCGCCCCGACCCGGGTGAGATAGGCCTTGCTCACCCCCAAAACAAGGCTGACTGCCGCGGGGCCCACCCCGCTGCCGTGACACGCCCCCCCTGCGGTGGGAGTCGAAGAGGTTACAAAGGGATAGGTGCCGTGGTCCAGGTCGAGCATTGTTCCCTGGGCGCCCTCAAAGAGGATGTTTTTTTCCTGCGCCAGGGCTCCGGCGAGAATCAGGGAAGTGTCAGTCAGGTAAGGCCGCAGCCTTTCAACATAGGGCTTTAGATCCTCAACAACCTGCTCCGGTTGAAACCCTGGAACCCCGTACAACCTCTCAAAAATCCTGTTTTTTTCCCGCACCATCCGAGCAACCCGCGCCTCCCAGCCCGGCTCCGTCAATTCTCCCGTCCGGAGCCCGCTCCGCGCCACTTTATCTGCGTAAGCGGGGCCGATCCCGCGCCTCGTCGTCCCGATGCGCTCTTCCCCCCGGCTTTCCTCTTCCACCTCGTCCAGGCGCAGGTGGTAAGGGAGCAAGAGGTGCGCCCGGTCGCTGATGTAAAGCCGGGCGGTTTCCACGCCCTGGGCAATGAAGGCATCGAGTTCCTCAAACAGCACCTCAGGGTCAACAACCATCCCGTTTCCAATCACGCAAATTTTATCCGGGTACAAAATTCCCGAAGGAATCAAATGAAGGCGAAACTCCCGGCCTCCAGCCACAACAGTATGGCCGGCGTTGTTTCCCCCCTGATAACGAACAACAAGATGCGCCTGGCGGGCTAAATAATCGGTTACCTTCCCCTTTCCTTCATCACCCCACTGTGCTCCTACGATCACCAGACCTGACATGCTGCTCTGCCTCCCAACACTGGTTCCGGGATTTTTTCGTTACTCGCCCCGGGCGCGCCGGGCGATTTCCCGGGCGACAACTACCCCGCT
>DAOURU010000219.1 GCA_030627585.1 Bacillota bacterium | reverse complement strand
TGCGTTTGAAAGCCAGTGCACCCTCCCTTCATATTATCAGGGCTGACATTACGACCGAGATTACACCGATCATAGGAACAGAAAAACAATGCGAAGAGTTGGTTCGGTACATGCTGGAAGAGTTTGAAGACGATCCCCAAAAGATATGGCAAAAGGATCTCTTTGGGAAATCGCTCCATGAACTGGTGAGGGAGGGAATCCAAAATAAACTTCACCGGATGCCTGAAAATGCTCAAGTTAAGTTGCAGGAAACAGTCCAGCGGATTGTAAACGAGGGAAGCGGAGGCCTCATCTGCATTATTATTTAAAGATAAAAATGGTCATGTTTGACCGATTTTTTTTGTTAAGATAAAAGCGGGTATATCCAAAAAAATAGGCAAATAAAAAGAAAAATGAAGTAAAGCAGGACTTGGCCGCGATTGTCTCGAAACATTTTAAAGTGTATAAAAATTAAGAATGGCTATTTCGATAGGAGTAGGAGAGATGGTGGTGGCTGAAGTTATTGGAATTGGACTGCTGGGTGTAGGAACTGTCGGATCAGGTGTGGTCAAGCTGCTGCAAGAAAATTCTTTGCAGATTGCACGGCGCGCGGGAAAACAGGTTGAAATCAAGAAAGTTTTAGAACAGGATCTGGAGAAACCGCGTCTTTTAGGAATTCCGGGGGAACTTGTGACAAACGATTTTGAGGCGGTTTTAAAAGATCCAGAGGTTCAGATTATCGTAGAACTGTTGGGGGGCAGCGAACCGGCACGTGATTACATCAAAGAGGCGTTATCTCGCGGGAAACACGTTGTTACAGCAAATAAAGATGTTGTCGCGGCTTACGGGGAAGAATTGTTTGAGGCCGCGGCAGCGGGGCATGCTGATTTTCGCTTTGAAGCAAGTGTAGGCGGCGGGATTCCTGTGATCGGTATTTTAAAAGAAAGTTTGGCGGCCAATCAAATTGAAGAGGTTATCGGGATTGTCAATGGTACGACAAATTACATTCTCACACGTATGAGTGAGGAAGAATTGGACTTTGCGACGGTGCTTCGGGCTGCCCAAGCGGCCGGATACGCCGAAGCAGATCCAACTGCCGATATCGAGGGGTATGATGCCGCCCGAAAGATCGCGATTTTGGCTTCTATTGCTTTTAACACGCGGGTTACCCCTGACAATGTTTTTGTAGAGGGAATTCAAAAAATTACTCCCCAGGATATTAATTATGCCCGGGAATTTGGCTATGTAATTAAACTTCTTGCGATTGCCAGGGCTCGGGACGAGGAAATCGAGGCCCGCGTCCACCCCGCATTTCTTCCTCAAAACCATCCTTTGGCTTCCGTTCGGGGAGTATTTAACGCGATATTTATCAAAGGTAATGCCGTAGGGGAGACGATGTTTTACGGCCAGGGAGCAGGACAGATGCCTACGGCTAGTGCTGTTGTAGGAGATATTATGGAGATTATTCGTAATATGGAAAGCAGGAGTACAGGGCGTTCCGCCTGTACTTGTTTTTTGGAAAAGGGAATCCGACCCCGAGGGAAAATTACAAGCAAATACTACGTTCGCTTGGTTGTCAAAGATCAGCCGGGTGTTCTTGCCAGTATTGCCGGAGTATTTGGAAACCACCAGGTAAGCCTCGCTTCCGTGATTCAAAAAAGGACGTTGGCCATTTCTGGAGAAATGATGGCCGAGATAGTTTTAATTACCCATGAAGTTCAGGAGCAAAACATTCAAGACGCACTTACCGTGATGCGGGGCCTTTCCATAGTTAGTTCCATCGAGAATCTCATCCGCGTGGAAGGGAGCAGGTAGATATGATTTGGCAAGGGGTAATCAGAGCTTACGCTCCTTTTCTTCCTGTGACCGGAAAGACGCCGATAGTAACCCTTTACGAAGGAAATACGATTCTGCTTTCTGCCTCCCATTTGTCCGCGCGGTTGAGGATAAATCTTTACCTTAAGTTCGAGGGTCAAAATCCCACCGGTTCCTTTAAGGACCGGGGGATGACTGTTGCCGTAAGCAAGGCCCTCGAAAACAAGGCGCGGGCGGTAATGTGCGCGTCAACCGGAAATACCTCCGCCTCTGCTGCCGCACTTGCGGCGCGCGCGGGAATTAAGTGTGTCGTTCTGGTGCCTGACGGTTATATCGCCCTCGGAAAGCTTGCTCAGGCATTAATCTATGGCGCGGAAGTTATTGCGATTCAAGGCAATTTCGATGCCGCTTTGCAGCTTGTCCGCAAAATTACCCAGGAGCATTCTCTCACCCTTGTTAATTCTCTCAATCCCCACAGGATTGAAGGCCAAAAAACGGCGGCCTTTGAGATATGCGACCAACTGGGTTTTGCGCCTGATTATCTCGCGCTTCCGGTGGGAAATGCGGGCAACATCACAGCCTATTGGAAAGGGTTTAAGGAGTATGCCTCGGCTGGGCGTGCAAATCAAACCCCCCGGATGCTGGGTTTTCAAGCTGCTGGCGCAGCACCGATTGTGCGCGGAGAGGTTGTTCCTGAGCCCCAAACAGTCGCGACTGCAATTCGAATTGGCAATCCTGCAAGCTGGCAGGGGGCGCGGCAAGCGCTTCAAGAATCGAAAGGAAGAATTGAAATGGTAACAGATGAAGAGATCGTTGCTGCTTATCAACTAGTTGCCAGGGAAGAGGGGCTTTTCGTAGAACCGGCTTCGGCTGCTGCTCTGGCGGGGGTAATCAAGCTTGCGAATCAGGACTTTTTCCCTCCCGCCAGCCAGGTTGTCTGTGTGATGACGGGCCATGGTTTAAAGGACCCGGATACGACTCTCCAGACCTGTCACCTTCAACCTACGGTGGTCCCCGCCCGAGAAGAGAGAATCCTGAGTATTCTAGAAAAAATTAACGTTCTTTAATTGGGTAAAGGTGAAGCATGATGAGGAAAAAAGTTGCGATTAAAGTCCCTGCAACAAGTGCTAATTTAGGCCCTGGTTTTGACTGCGTGGGAATGGCTTTGAATTTATACAATACTGTCGTGTTGGAAGAGTCGGATGATTATAAAATAGAAATTATAGGGGAGGGCGAGAAGACTCTTCCCCGAAACACCTCTAATTTAGTTTTTCGTGCGATTAGAACTCTTTTTAATCGTGCTTCTTATCACTCCCCCGGCTGGAAAT
>DAOURU010000161.1 GCA_030627585.1 Bacillota bacterium | reverse complement strand
TTTACTGGAAAAAGCCTGGGCGCGCCGGGTGATCCAGGAGCTGGAAGGAGAGCTGAACTGCGTCTCGCGCAAGAACGCCAAAAAGATCGAAGCAGAGCTCCTCAGCCTCTCCTTGCAGCATGGCATCATTTCCTCCCTGACCTCCTTCGTGGCTGTGGAGGAAAGGGTGGACAAGGCCACCGGCCTGCCTGTGACCCGCCCGGTCCCGGTATCTCTCCCCAGGGGTTGGGAGATGCCGGTGCTATCCCGCGCTTTATTCGGGCCGCCAATGGTTGCGGAAGATACCTTAATGGAGTGCTATATCCCTTACTTTGATGAAGGCTTCCCTGCGAGCCTTAATGACGTTTCTTTTGTTCACGACTCCGGGGTGCGTCTCCAGGAGGAGGGAGCCTTTGACGATGCTATCGCAGACCTGCTCAGGGCGCTGGCCCGGAAGCAGATGGCCGACGGGGTTTTCGCCGACGAGGGGGCTCAGGACCTTCAGGAGAAGCTGGAGACGACCGCCCTTTGCCTGCTGGCCTTCTTGCTTGGTCCCGAAGAGATCGACATTTACCTGAACCAGCTCCGCAAGTCCCTCCGTTTCATCGTGGAGGCCTTGGAAGACGGGAAGGCCGGTTTTGACCTGGAGAGGGAAGCGGATGTCCGGCTCTGCCTGCTGGTTCTTCTGGCTCTCAAGGGGGCGCTGCTCCGGGGGGTGGTGAGAAGAAAGGAGATGGAGGCGGTACAGGAGCCAGCCGGGCGGTTGCTTGGGAACCTGCGGAAACTGGCCCGGGATTCCGAAAGGGTCTGGCAGCTCATCGGGGTTGCGGAAAACCTGCAACAGCCCGGAAGCCTGGCAGCCGTGCTGGATTTTCTGGGGATCTCCGGCAGTGCGCCGGATGACCGGGAGTGGGAGGGATGCCCCCCGTCGGTGCTAGCCCGCTACATCCTTCGCCGGGCTGAGAGCCGCAAGGCAGGATAAAACGAGCTACACGGCGCGGCGGGAGTCTCTATACCATTAAAGCTGGGGTGGCAACAGTGCAGGGCGATATCTAGGGAACACGTGGTTTGATTACGGATTCCGATATTTACGTGGCTTTGCGGTGCGGCTTCGCAAAGCCACAATTTGTTTTGACAAGATGACGGTGTCCCTTGCCTGCCCGGGGAAAATGAATTTGGCGGGAGGAAAAGAGATAAAAATATCGAAATACTGGATAAATTACCTTATTTTCCGTTATTTGTCTATGCCTTGCCTTTTGAGGGGGAGGGGGGTGGAGGTGTTGGCGAATTTTGAATCAATAACCGATGAATTAATTACAGCCCTAGGAGAAGAGATCGATGCTATCAAGGAATCCGGCGGGTCTGAGAAAATAGGGATTCATGATGGTAGATATATAGGGAAAGCCGGCGCACGCTTCCTCTATTGTTTTTTGCTAGATGCCGAATTCAATATTCCCTTAGATACCCCGGCCCAATTACATATTGATAAGGATTCCCATGAGGCAATCATAGTAAGCGTTCAGGGATTTAAGATCACCTTGAGCATAAAGGATGATGTAGGTCCCACTATACCCAAAGCTATCCTGAGCCTTTCCCCTTATTTCCTGCTGCAACAGCTGCAGCGACGTATCGAGGAGATTCATACCGGTGTACTTCCTGCCAACAAGGAAAGCTGTATGCAGCTTTTTGGTTTTACTACCGGTACGTCCTTTTCCGGGGTTAGATCTGCCGCCGACCCGGGAAATCTGAACAAAGAACAACTGGAGGCGGTTAACCGCTGTCTGCAACAGCGGGTTACTTTTATCTGGGGTCCACCGGGAACGGGGAAGACACGGACTATCGGCACCCTTGTAAAGGAGCTGGTCAGGCGAGGGGAGCGTCTACTGGTTACTTCACATACCAACGTAGCTGTAGATACGGCTTTGCTTCCTGCGATAAAAGCCCTAAGCGAAAATGAAATCCATGACGGTATTGTGGTGCGGGTGGGCGCCCTGGCACGGGAAGATCCAATACTACAACGGGTGACAATGGAGGCTGTGTTGAACAGGAAAAGCCAGGACTTGCTGCGGCAACAGGAAAGAATCAAAGCCGAAAGCAAGGTAATTCAGGGTACCAGGAACCAGCTGGTTAATGCTATAACACTTATAGAAAGGGTAGCAAAAACAGAACAGCGGGTTGCAGAAGCAAGGGATGCTCTTGCCAGAGCCGGGGAGAAGGTAAAAAAATTAGAAAAAGATATTGCCCAGGCACGCCGGGACCTCGGTTATTTACAAAGCAGGCTGCAACAAGCTGAAGCAGCAGGGTTCTTTCGGCGGGTCCTTTTCGGCCTTAACCCTGAAGCCATTCGCCGCCAAATAGTTAATCGAGATGGGATAATTATGCAACTGGAATCAGCCTGCCAGGCTGCCCGCGAGGAGAAAAGGATAGCGGGGGAAGATTTATCAGAGGCGCCAAGAGTATAGGACTGGTGGCGCCGTACCGGGCACAAACCCGCTTGTTGCAACACCTGGTTGAGCAATACGAGCTACCCGGAGATAAGGTCGAAACGGCTACCGTACACAGGTTCCAGGGAAACGAAAAAGACATGGTTATCTTTGACCTGGTGGATGGTCCCCCATTTAAGATAGGAAAGCTTCTTACCGGCACCCCGGTTTCTGAAGCCACAAGAATTCTCAATGTGGCCTGTACCCGGGCCAAGGGCAAATTGGTGATTGTGGCCCACCATGACTATTTGAGCCAGAGAGCCTCTACAGATGACTCTCTGACCACCCTGTTGCAGCACCTGGAGCAGCACGGTAAGCTCATAGACGCCCGTACGGTGGTTCAGGACTATGCGGATCCGGCGGTTATAACCGCGCTGGACGCGGTTATACCGGTACCACGGCAGTTAGGGAATCCGGAAGGAGCAACGCACTTCAACGAAGGTAACTTTTACCCGGCTTTCTTAAGGGATTTGCAGGATGCCGCCGGGGAAGTAGTTATATTCAGCCCTTTCATCGCCGAGCGAAGGCTGGCGGAGGTAATCACTTATTTGCGGCGCCTGGTAGACCGCGGGGTACCGGTGATAGTGGTAACCCGGGAGCCGCAGGAGCCCAGCCGAGTTACGGATAAATTAATTCAGCAGTTATCTGCAAAAGGTGTTAATGTATTGCGGCGCGGGGGTCTACATGAAAAGCTCGCTTTTGTGGATCGGAAAATTGCCTGGTTTGGCAGTTTGAATATCCTCTCCCAGAGCCGGAGCAGCGAGTTGATGATCCGGCTCTCACAGCCGGAACTGGTAGAGAAGCTGATGGAATTCTCGGGTACGGTATACCTGCTTCGCAAGACACAAGAGGAATCGGGACGGCAAAGCCGCCTCGTCAAACTTTCGGAATCCCTAAAAAAACTAATGGCGTTTCCCCCCTGCCCCCAATGCAGTAGACCCACCGAAATCAGAACAGGTAAATATGGTCCCTTTTGGGGCTGTACTTCCTACCAGGATGCTAAATGCAAAGGCCTGGTGAACATCCCCCGTAGGGTGCTGGAACTGGCGGTTCAGAATCTGGAGCTCGCCTGCCCGGACTGCGGGGGGAAGGTTATCCTCAAATCTGGGCGCAAGGGAGTATTTTTAGGCTGCAGCCGGTACCCAGACTGTCGCAGGACTGATTCTTTATAAAATTGAAGGATGTTACACATTACGCTAATCATACCGGCCATGTTTCAACTCTTCCAAGCAGCGATACTACATCAAAACCCTCGGATTCAAAAACATCAGGTTGCCTCTGGTGGTTGATCCTGGTCGGGATTGTATTTCTATGGTGGTTCTTATCTAGTAGGTAAGCAGCATGTATAGCATGTTGCAGGTTTCAGGGTTTCGTTCTCTTCTATTCTAGAGTTGACTTGCTTAAATTGAGTTTAACAGGATGTAAAAACTATGATTTGGTGGTCGATAGTTTAATGTCAATACATTATTATTTACCAGTACTGAAATTAATAGAATCTCGAGGTTTTCAATATATCCAACTAGATAAGTCAACATATCGTCTTAATAATAAAATAAATTTAATATTTAGATATTCCAAACTTCAGCAAAAAAGTGCTGTACCACATTATTGGTTCGGAATACCAAGGAAAAAGCTTGAATCATAT
>DAOURU010000295.1 GCA_030627585.1 Bacillota bacterium | reverse complement strand
TCACCTTGCGGGCATCCCCCGCAACCAGTCGTACGTTTTGGTATTCCCTGAGCGTTTCCTCTAAAAGAGGGAACAGGGCTGTATCTATCTCCACGCCGATCACCAACCCCGCACGGCAGGCGCAGGCCGCAGTCAGGATCCCCAAACCGGGCCCGATTTCTACCACCACATCCTCTTTATCAAGCTCGGCGGCAGCAGCAATTTGCTCAATAAGCTTGGGCTGCCATAAAAAATGCTGGCCAAGCCCTTTTTTGGGCCCCAGCCCGTATCGATTAAGCAGCGCCCGCAATGCGGCAGGCGAGGTTGTTTCAAACATTTTTTATACCTCCGGTCACATTTATTATACTATATCTCGGGCAAACAGTCCAAATTAACCCCTTTGCAGGCCGCTTTCGCGCTGCAACCACCGCACCCCCGGCTCCAAAAAATCATTTTCATCAAAAATTAGAGCCGCCATGCGGCGGCTCTTGAAAACACGGAAGAAACTTCCTGAGGGAAAATAAGTTTTTAAAAATTGTCGCGCACGCTCCAGAATACATCACTCCAGAATATACACTTTTACCCGGCGGCGCCCCCATTTCCGGCAGTCCGCCTCAGATTCAAAGAAGAGATCGATCCTGTTCCCTTTAATCGCGCTCCCGACATCAAGGGCTCTGGCAAACCCGTATCCCTCGACATACAGACGTGTTCCCAGAGGAATCACGCGGGGATCGACCGCAACTATTCCGGGCCGTACCCGATGACCGGTTGCCGTATACCGCCCGGTTGCTGCACTGTAAGCCGTAGCACGGGCATCAAGGACGCGCCGAAAACGAATAACAGAGCCCCCGCGCGCCACCGTACCAAGTGTTCCGTAGGCAATGATTTGCTTCCGTGCAGGACGGAGCACCTTCTCCTCGAGAACCGTTCTTTTGGCCTCCCGCCCGTCCACGTAGGTGGCTTTAACAACGCGCACACCTTCGCCGGGCTCTCCGGTCCTGACTAAACGCGCCCGGCCTCGCTCCAAATTAGGGTCGGGTATCTTCTGAACAGGAACTGGAAGAGAGTATTTTTCATTTAAAATCTTTTCAACAACCCTCGTTACTTTAATCACAGTATTCGGCTTTACGGTGGCATCCAGCGGCAAACTTACCCGGTCTTGAGGCCCCAGTTCAATATGCGCCATTTTAAGCACTCTTTGAACCGGGGCGGGGGGTGTTAAGACAACCCGCGTGCGCCCGTCGGCTAAAACACGCACCGGCACCGCCCGCTTAACTGTGACCTGCAGTCCCTCTGTCACAGCTGCAGCGGGATCCGGCTTGACCACGTCCCCCGGGCGGACTTCGACCCCGGCCTCAGCCAGGGCGGCCCCCAGTGTGCGCTGTAAGGTTTTATGCTCCACCACCTTTCCGTCCACGCTGATCACGATTTTCTGCTGGGCGGCGGCCAGTGTTGCCCAGACAAGGCTTCCTACAAGACAGAAAACCAGTGCGACGCGGCCCGGAATAGAATTCAACCATTTCGTACGGATAAGTTTAGGCATTTTTCCCTCCTTCTTTCCTGGCCGGATTCAACCTGTTTTCAAAAAACTTAAAAATATTTCTTGCTTTTCTTTGAATGTGTTGCGCCAAAGAAAAAAGCCGCGTAGATACTATATACCACACGCGGCGCAAATTTCCTTTTTTCAGGAAAGACTTTTAATGGTGCCTTAGGGTTTCCCCGGCTTTATTCAAGCACGTAAACGTCAACCTCCCGTTTCCCAAAGGCAAAACATTCGTCTGCAGTGTTGAAAAAGAGGTCGATGCGGTTGCCCTTAATGAGCCCCCCCGTATCCACAGCCCGGGCGGGACCATAGCCTTCTACATACAGCTTCGACCCTAGCGGAATCACATCAGGATCCACCGCAACTCCCCCGATATAGGGCCAAACTCCGGTTGCAGTGGGATTTCCGGTATGGGTATAGGCCGTCGCGACCATTTTAAGCACCCGGCGCGCTTCGCTCCTGTCCGGCTTTCCCCGCGAGGCGGAGCGCCGCGCCCGGGCTG
>DAOURU010000146.1 GCA_030627585.1 Bacillota bacterium | reverse complement strand
GAAGGTTTTCAATCGGAAGGATGGCCGCTTCCTTTCAGGCTGATACCTTTTACAACCATTGGAAAGCGCCACGGGATGTTAGTGGGTTTTAAACCCACGGAAGTGTCGATCTTCGCGGGGGACCGGCAGGTGCGAAAAGCCAATGTGATAGTTGGGATTTATAGCAGGCGTTTATCTCCAAAGGGAACATATCAGGCATTGCTTCATCCTGACTTGCTGCATGCGTCGGCCGCTTCTTAAAAATTTAAAAAGGGGGATTTTTATGGGAGTTCCCAAGTTCCAATTAGGCTGGTTTTTTAAAATTTTGGTGATCAGGCTCTTGCAGAGATTAAAATACCCCTCCCATCTTTACTATATTGGAAATCACGAAGCACTCCCTCCACCCCTTACCAGCGACGAGGAAATGTCCCTATTAAACCAGTTGGAAACCGGAGATATCAACGTAAGAAATGCTCTTATTGAGAGAAATTTAAGATTGGTAGTTTATATTGCGCGGAAATTTGAGAACACCGGTATTGGGATTGAAGACCTGGTTTCTATCGGGACGATTGGTTTAATCAAGGCTGTCAACACATTTAAACCCCAGCGCAAAATTAAACTCGCAACATACGCTTCACGGTGCATTGAAAATGAAATTTTGATGCATCTGCGCCGGAGCAGTAAAGTGAGAGCAGAAGTCTCTTTTGATGAACCCCTTAATGTTGATTGGGATGGGAACGAACTCCTTCTCTCAGATGTTTTAGGTACAGAAAATGATCTTATTTACCGGGAATTAGAAGAGGAGATAGACCGGAAACTCTTGTATCAGGCGATCGGTAAACTTTCCCCCCGGGAAAGAAAGATCATGGAACTTCGTTTTGGTCTCTGTGGGGGAAAGGAAAAAACCCAAAAGGAGGTCGCGGATTTATTAGGGATTTCCCAGTCGTACATTTCACGGCTTGAGAAGCGGATTATTAAACGTTTAAAAAAGGAAATTTGCTGCTTTGACTAGTCGATTGTTTAAAATTTTGCCAATAGTTAAATGGGTTAAAACCCATTTTTTTATTTTTGGCTTAAAATTGTCTATTGGCTCCTCCGGTATAATTTGAGACTGCACCGGTAATAATGAAGAACGACCAGAGGTTCACCGGGGAGGATCGAGGCGGAATGGTTAACAAAGTTGAGATTTGTGGTGTAAATACGGCTAAACTTCCAGTATTGACAAATGCTCAGATGCGAGAGTTGTTTCACGCGGTTCAGGCAGGTGATAAATCGGCCCGGGGGAAACTGATTAAGGGAAATCTCCGCCTTGTGCTCAGCGTTATCCAACGGTTTACAAACAGGGGGGAATATGTTGACGATTTATTTCAAGTAGGATGTATCGGTTTAATTAAGGCGATCGATAATTTTGATCTCAATCAAAACGTAAAATTCTCAACATACGCCGTTCCCATGATTATTGGAGAAATTCGACGCTATCTGAGAGATAATAATCCAATCCGGGTCAGCCGTTCCTTGCGTGATATTGCTTATAAAGCGATTCAGGTAAGGGAATCCCTTATCAATAAACATTCCCGGGAGCCGTCGCTGAATGAAATTGCAGGCGAACTGAATGTCCCGAGAGAGGAAATCATTTTCGCGATGGATGCCATTCAAGAACCGGTTTCTCTGTTCGAACCCATTTATCATGATGGGGGAGATCCAATCTTTGTTATGGATCAAATTGGTGATGAAAAGAACCAGGATCTTAACTGGCTTGAAAGAATTGCGGTTCGGGAGGCCCTCCGCAAGTTAAGCGACCGGGAAAAGCTGATCCTCACCCTGCGTTTCTTTGAAGGCAAGACACAGATGGAGGTAGCCGAAGAGATCGGAATTTCTCAGGCGCAGGTATCTCGTTTAGAGAAAGCGGCCTTAAATCATATGCGGAAATATATATAAGGGAGCGAATCAATTGAAGCGTAAAATCGGAATTTTTTTGCTGCTAGTGTTCTTGTTAACAGGGGGCTTGCTTCAGATCCAGAAAGTTGTTCGAGCAAAGAAAGCATATACAGGAGATAATTTAATCAGGCTTCATGTGATTGCAAACAGTAACGACGAGAGCGACCAGCAAGTAAAGTACCGGGTTCGGGATGCACTGGTCGAAGGTTTAAAGCCCGAATTAAGAAGGGCATCAAGCTACCAGGAAGCAAAGACCTGCCTTGAACAAAATCGCGCGCAAATTGCTCAAATTGCTGAGCAAGCCGTGGCTGCCTCCGGTTTTTCCTATCCGGTCCGGGTGGAAATAGGAAAGTTTTCTTTTCCTGCCCGCGCCTATGGCAAGATCGTTTATCCTGCAGGTCAATACGAGGCAGTGCGTGTTATTCTCGGAAAAGGCCAAGGGGCCAACTGGTGGTGCGTGCTCTTTCCTCCCTTTTGTTTTGTAGATATTTCAAGTACTGGCAGCGAAACAACCAGTGTCAGCGAAGCAACCGGTGTCAATGATGAGATCGAAGATGCGCCGGCCCAAGGTAGTTTGGGAAAAGGAAAAATCTCCGGTGAGTTCCAAAACCGCGAGGATGACGTGCAAGATTTACTGAATCTCCGGATTCGTATTTGGGATTGGCTCCAGGCTGAGTCAAACCACCTGGCACGTTTGATTAGTTCCTGAATAAATTTTCTCGCGCCGACACAAACCGCCTCCTCGTTTCATATATTAATCTGAGGAGGTGGCAGTCGTGGTTAAAATATCAGAACTCCGGCTGCGAGATGTCATTAATATTGTAGATGGAAAAAGATTAGGGGCAATCAAAGATATTGAAATTGATGTGGAGGCCGGAAAAATTAAGACCCTCGTTCTCCCGGGCAACAATCG
Source organism: Bacillota bacterium (assembly GCA_030627585.1). Lineage (GTDB taxonomy): Bacteria > Bacillota > DSM-12270 > Thermacetogeniales > Thermacetogeniaceae > Ch130. The sequence continues at coordinate 1,520 of DAOURU010000146.1, read as the reverse complement.
CTTCTTTAATTTTCTTTCAAGATCCGACGAAGTAATTGTTCCCTGGGAAAAAATTATCCGTATTGGTGTTGATGTAATTTTGGTAGAACTCAATTCCTTTAGTCAGCCAAAACGTCCCGAAGCTTGACAGCCAAGACTATAGTCCCAAAAAGATGGGACTTTTTTTATGGCCCGAGAAGCAGGATTTCAGACACTAAATGTTGTAGATAACACTAGATGTTGTAGATATGAAATAAGGTTACCCCATATCTTGTTTTGTCTTGTGTTTTAACAGGGCTGTAGGAGGAAGGCTGTTTTGCGATGCCCTTATTGCAAAAAAGGCGAGTCCAGGGTGCTTGACTCCCGCTCTGCCGAAGATGGGAGCGCGATCAGACGCCGCCGCGAGTGTTTTATCTGCAACCGCCGTTTTACAACTTATGAGCGGATTGAGGAGATTCCCCTCTGGGTTGTCAAAAAGGACGGGCGGAGGGAACTCTTCAATCGGGAGAAACTCCTGCGGGGAATCATGAAGGCCTGCGAAAAAAGATACGCCACTTTAGAAACATTATCCGGTTTAGTAGACGAAATTGAACGCACACTGCGGGAGCACTCCGAGAACGAGGTGTTCAGCCAAACCATTGGTCACCTCGTGATGGAACATTTGCGGAGGGTCGATAAAGTTGCTTATATTCGTTTTGCTTCGGTCTACCGGGAATTTAACGATGTGGGCGAAATTCTTACCTGCTTAGAGGAGTTAGGTGCTAAACAGAAGAACAATGAGGCAATTTCATGAGAATTTTTAGAAGAGGAGGGGGACAAGCCTTTGTTTACCAAAATTAAAAAAAGAGACGGGCGGGAAGTGCCCTTCGATGATACAAAAATTACTGATGCAATATTTCAAGCCGCCCGCGCGGTAGGAGGCGAGGATCGCGAGATTGCTGTTGCTTTAACCTTAGAAGTGCTCCGCATGCTCAAACAGCGGTATAACGGACAAGTTTTTGGAGTTGAAAATGTCCAGGATGTAGTGGAAAAGGTTTTGATTGAAAAGGGCCACGCTCGGACTGCCAAGGCCTATATTCTTTACCGGGACAAGCGTACCCGGATTCGCGATGCAAAAAGTGAACTCATGGATGTTGTGGCAGACATTATCAAAGAAACCGACCGGGATAACGCAAACGTAGGCAATTCGCCTTCGGCAAAAATGTTGCAGATTGCCAGCGCCGCCAGCAGAAAGTACTATTTGGCTCGTCTTTTAGATGATGATTTTTCTCTTGCCCACAGCCGGGGTGATATCCATATTCACGATTTAGACTTCTACGCCACAACGGTCAACTGCCTGCAAATCCCATTGGATCGCCTTTTGCAGGAGGGTTTCAATACAGGACACGGCTATATCAGGCCCCCGAAGCGGCTAAGTTCGGCCACGGCCCTTGCCGCAATTATCCTTCAGAGTTCACAGAACGATATGTTCGGCGGTCAGTCTTTCCCCTTTTTTGACCGGCAAATGGCGTCCTTTGTTGATGGCGCAGATGAGGACGAGG
>DAOURU010000144.1 GCA_030627585.1 Bacillota bacterium | reverse complement strand
GGTAGTTCCTGCAGGGGTGACCTGGTTCTTCCCCTGGCAAGTGCAGCTCATCACTTAAAACTTTGCCACTTCCCAATTTTGTTCATATAGCAGTTCTTTTATGTCCTCAAAATAAGGGTGACCATCTTTATCTACAAACGCTTTCTCCAAGAAGTTGAGGTCTTTATGCCCATTTTTTACAGCATCTACGAAATGGACAAGAAAAACAGCCATTGCTTCACGAGTGACTGGTTTGTCCCTAGAAAAAGCATCTTGAGGGTAATTATTAGCCATTATGAAGGGCTGCATAAATTCTAATGCTTCTTCGGTCCAGTAGGGTGGTTCTTTTATCTTTTCCCTTATCACATTAAGAGGGTACCCCTTTTTCTTGTATTTGCAAATTAGACTCAATGCTGAGAGATGCTCTGGAGAATAAACTGCACGCTTAATTTTCCCGTCATATTCAATTCGAGGGGGTTCTAGTAATCCTTTTGCGATATAATACCTTATTGTGCGAGCAGGATTCTTACCCAAGTCCAACCCCCTAGCTACAGCTGCCTCGGCGAGTTCATTTAGGGTCACTTCAAGCCTCCTTCCCTTTGACAACTATTGCTCTTCTATTTTAACTGTCATTTGACACTTTGTAAACAGCACCGGATAATGCCGCCCTTCTTCGGCCGCAGGATTGTCTCCAGGATTACCTCATGCCGTCAATTGTCCCCAAAGTCGGCGCGTGAAAAAAAGCCCGGTAGCTACCTCACAGTTATCTGCAGCTTATAACTTGTAACCGGCTTGCCGCAGAAAAAGCTCCTTTACATAACTTTACTTTCCTTGCTATACTTTTTTATACTTCACAACAAAATAAGGGGATCATCTGCTGCCAGATTGAACTGATCCCCTCGTGTTTCTTGACACTTTCCACTCATTCGCCGAACTCCTTTAAAATTCGATGGTAGATAATTGAACACTGAGATGCGGTAGCGGCCCAGGTTATTTAGAAATTCGACACGCTCCATTCCAGCTAATTCCGCCGCCCGACCTGAAGAAATACGGCCCATCTCATAGAGCTTGGCAGCCACCAGGAATCTAAGTTTCTGCTCGAACTCCTCGGGCGTCTCGCCCAACGCTTCCGGTAAATCCTCGGGATACGGTATTTTCAGGATTCTTTGGTTCACCGTTCCAACCCCCATAATAGTTTTTTCCCAAAGCCATTATAAACCCGGCAACTGGTCACAACAACAGCTTACCAGAAAAACGCCTCACAGAGAGTCAAAATCAACCATGGGGCGCGGGAACCGCCCCTCCGCTGTGCCGAGCGAGGGCAAGCGCTTTCTTGAGCTCTGCCACAATGTAATCTACTTCTGTTTCAGCCAGGTTGTTGGAGAAGTGCGAAAAGTTAAAAGCGACAGCTAATTTTCCGGCAGTCCCCCCACCCCCCAGAAACCAAACCTTCCCCTGATCTAAGACTAGAAGTGGGGGCTTTGCTTTTGTTTCGGGGTGGGGCAGTCGAGGTACTCCATCAACAGCGGCCTGGGGCCGATGAGGCTCACCTCGCCTTTAAGCACATTGTAAAGCTCAGGCAGTTCGTCGAGGCTGGTGCTTCGGATTGCCGCAAGGCGAAGGTGGCTGCCTGTTAGACCGTCAGCCCCATATCGGCAATAATCCCGACCAAAGTCTTGGGCTTGAGTTTTTGCCTGAATGTATAGGAATAACGACACGACGCTTGTCCGACGGCCGGTAATAAACCGTATGGCTCCCCTTTTGCCGGTCAAAAACAAACCCTATGCGTTCCGCAACTCGGATTACTTCTTTCGCTGTAACCACAGGGAGCTTTCTTGTCATAAAGCAACCTCTACAGGCTTAATCAAGAGATCTTCCCGGGGCAGCGGCTCGTTATGTGCCTTGAGACTTTCCAGATAAGCCAGAATCGCTTCCCGGATGTTCGAAAGCGTTTCCTCTAGCGACTCCCGGAATAATCGAAAGATACACTTACTGAATGAACCTGCTCAGTTCCTCCCAGATGATGTTCCGGGCTTCTTCCAGGGAGCCGGCGGCAAACAGCTGGTCCAGCACGCGGTCCAGCGCATCCATGTCGGTCAGTTGCGGCACCTTTTCCTGTATAGTGGCAGAATCCGCTCCAAACCTGCGAGCCAGGTACCTGCATATGACCTCCTGCTTGGCTTTAATTTTACCTTCCGCAAGGCCTTCCGCACGGCCTTCGGCACGGCCTTCCGCACGGCCTTTTTCATGCCAGCTGGTGGTTATCTGCATAATGGCATCAACCTCCTTTTTGTCCATTTTACCCAATTCCCGGTAAAGTTGTTCTTCTTCCTCGCGGTTCAGCTTCAGGTAGGTCTCGAAAAAAGCGGCCAGCAACTCCATCCGCGCCGGGTCCAGCTTCATCCGGGCCAGCATGCGCAGGAATTCCAGCTTTACACGGACCCTTTCTTCCGGCCTGAAGCCCATTTTGCTTAACAGCGCCGCTGCTACCGGATTATCACTATGGATGTACTCCCGCCAGTCGAGTTTTTTTAACTCCAGCTTGTAAAACCGGAAATTCAGAACATCCAGGAAGGGGAAGACAATCTCGAAGCTGTCCGGTTCATCCCGTACCCGGTCGTAGCCGAATACGGCCACCGGTAATATCTTCCGGGCCAGAACAATCAGGGGAACAATCAGGGGGACGGTCCTGCTGTTTGTCCCCTTCAGGCTTTATTTTAACAGCAGCCCTGTCGTCCTCGCAATCTGTCTGAGGCTACTCCCCTCTATCTCCTTGATTTAGGGTTTTGCCCCGCTCCGGTTTTTCCATCTGGTGCAGGACACCAACCGGCCTGCCGCTTGATTTTCTGACTTCGCGTTGGCCGCTTGCCCTTGTCTGCCTGCGCAAACATGAGAACCGTCCCCTTGTTTGTTCCATATTTCCTCGTCCAACTTGGCGTTTGACAAAGCACATGGTCCGGAACAGCTATCCCGGCTACCGCTCCGGCTCCTCTTCCGGCAGGTCATCCATGATCCAGGAAAAAGCAAGGCGCCCGAATTTCTGGTATAATAAGCAGCAGGAAGGCAAAAACAGGAAGGAAGAAGATGATGTCTGTACTTCAGGTACTGGATGAGACCGGCTGGCGCTTGTGCTCTTTGCTCGGGACCACCGACTTAATCCGAGAAAAATACTACCTGGCTGGCGGAACGGCACTGGCCCTGCAGCTCGGCCACAGGAAATCCTACGACCTGGACTTTTTTCAGTTGGGAACTAAAGACAAAATCAATTTCAACGAAATCTACAGAGAACTGTCCAGGTTGTTCTCTCAAGAAAATCTTCGGGTAGAACTCAAGAAGCTGGATCAGGCAGTTATTGCCGCCTCTGGAACGAAATTGACGTTTCTCGCCTATCCTTTCCCGCTGGTGGAGCCCCTCGTTGACGGCCGGGAAGTAGCCGAAAGCCTGGCCGGGATAAGGCTGGCCTCCCCCCGCGAGATAGCCCTGATGAAAGCTTATACCATTGGCAGGCGAGCGAGCTACAGAGACTACATCGACCTCTACTTCCTCCTCAAAACCGGCGCGGTCACCATTAAGTACATTCCAGAAAAGGCTCCTAAAAAGTTCGTGATCAGTGGGGAGCCGCTGTTTTCACCCAAACTTTTCCTGGAGCGGCTCGCTTACACAGAGGATATTTCGGATAAAGAGTCCGCTCTTGACACTTTGATCGGGGAGAAGATCACCAGCAACGAAGTCGACAGCTACCTCGCCCGGAAGGCCTGCGAGGCCCTCAGGGCCCAACTGCTCAAAAGAAGGGGGCCACAGCCTTGAAACTCCCAGATTCTTTCGCCGATCTCTTCAGGAACTACAGCTTCGACAAAATTGATACCGAAAAGCATGCAGAACTGGTCATAAAAACTGTTTTGACCCGGGGCTCGTGGGAGCAGGTTCTCTGGATTTTCGATTACTACGGGAAAGAGAAAATTAAACAGGTGTTTCTCAAGGATTTCTACGGGCTGCGGGAGCTGCCTGAACCGGTTGTCAATCTGTGGGGCCTCCTTTTCCTAGATGAGGAAGAGTACTGGCAGGAAAGGAAAAAGCGAGAAAGCGAGAACTGTGCCGAAAGGTGGCGGCAGCGCCGGATGCCCCCGGATCATTTATCAGTTGATTGATCACGTGAACAGGTGACACACTTATAGATCTGTTGTAAAATTGTAGCACGATTGTGTACAATAAAAGCTGGAAACCTTTATGGGGGTGCTCAATATGAAATTTATTTCTGTGCGTGACCTGCGACTGCGGCCGGGGGAAATCTGACGTCAGTTACAGCCACTTTTCCACTACCTCTTTGGCGGCAGCAAGAAGCTCGTTGGGGGCATCGCCCCCCGGCATCACCGACATATACGGTTACGGTCGCAGGAGCCTCTTCCACCGAGTTTATCTTTCTAATTCCCGGGGCACGGAAAAGCAGGGC
>DAOURU010000045.1 GCA_030627585.1 Bacillota bacterium | reverse complement strand
TCCCCCGGCAAATCCCCAAAACCGGCTTCCCTGTACCCAGGATGCCCCGGATCAAATTTACCTCGAAGAAATCCCTCTCCGGAGAAACTTCCCCCAGCTTCCAATGGGGCTCCTCTCCAAAATAAAGGGGGTGGATGTCGCCCCCTCCGGATAAAAGAAGCCCGTCAATGAGTTCCACATAAACCTTAATCAAGGCCTCGTCTCCCGGAGAGGGGAGCAAAAAAGGAATTCCGCCCCCCTGCTCAATTCCGCTGCTGTATGACCTCCGGCAAAAAAAACAATCCTTGTCTCTACGATGGGCGGTCGTGATTCCGATAATGGGATGAGCCAATATTATTCATCCTCCCTCTTCTTCACCCTCAAGAATCTTCCGGTAGAGATTCTGGGTTTCCTGGAGAGGAACAAGGCCGTAATGCTTTTTTAAGAGATTATAACAAATCTCGTACTGTTGAATCGCCGCAGTTCTCTTGCCCAGGCGCAGGTAGGTGCGCATCAGGCACTGGTATGCCTCTTCCCGGCAGGAGTCCTGCGCGAGCACTTTTTGGGCGTACCAAAGCGCGGAATTGTTGTCCCGCCTCCGGTAGGCCTCGCTGGAGAGCCATAAAAGCATTTCGATATAAATTTCGCGCAGCCGCCTGCGTTCCTCTTCAATCCATCCTACGTTTTGAATTTCAGAAAGATAACCGGTCTTATAAAGTTGTTCGGCCACAACAAGCACTTCCCAGGCGTGGGAATTTTCACCTTGACGAATCAGGGCCCTTCCTTTTTCCCAGGCGCGGGTGAAAATATCAACATCGTACCAAAAATGCGGGGGAGATCGGAACTGGCAAATATGGTACTGATTGAAAAGATAGAAGGATTTGCGCCCCTTTTTCAGTTCCGGCTCGAGAACGCGCCTGATGTTGTAAACAGCCACAGAAAGATTATGGCGCGCTTTCCCTGCTTCTTTATCCGGCCAGAAAAGCTTTAATAATTGCTCCTGGGTAACCGGACGGTCGTGGTTCATAACGAGATATAAAAAAAGGAGAGGCGACTTCCGGTTCTTCCAAAGTGAACGCGGAACCAGACACCCTTCCCGGTAGAGCTTAAAACCGGCCAGGCAGCTTATTTTAAGAGATTTCCCTTTTGTCTCGCTGTCGGTAAACCGCAGTTCCTCCATTTTTTCACCCTTAATCATTAAGCGATTTTTCTGAAGGTTCTTGAGCGGACAAATATTAGGAGTCAGGTTCCGGAGGGAAGGCCCCCCTGAAATGCGCAATTAATGCTAAATTGTAGCAAGTTTTCAACAACATTGGATTCTTTTTTCAACAAATAACCTCATTTTCCTCTTTTCCAAAGGTTTTTAATTTTTAGAATTCTCGGCAAACCCGGAAGAGGTAACGTTGAGGCCAAAACGTATCTATATTAAAGTAAAATAATTAAATTAATAATGCTATAATTAAAAAAATTGTAAAGGCGGGAATGACCTGATGAAGCTGGTTTTAACAGGTGCGACTCTGTACACCCCGGAAGAGTGTTTTCCTGGAGGAACAGTCGTAATTGAGCAGGGAAAAATAAGCTTCGCCGGGCCTGAGGGGCCGCCCCGAAGTCCCGCTTTTTGTGTTTTAAAACTAAATCCAGATTTAATTATCAGTCCCGGTTTGGTGGACCTTCACACCCATGGTTGCAGCGGCTGCGCGGTCAGCGCGAACCCCCGGGAACTTGCCGGCCTGAGCACAATTCTGGCGGCCCAGGGCGTCACCGCTTTTCTCGCTACAGCTTTCTCCTCCCCTTTAGAAGAACTGGCACAGCTCCTGGCAGCGGCAAGAAAAATGCAAAAAAAGGGCCTTCCGGGTGCGTCCTTGTTGGGGGTGCACCTGGAAGGGCCCTTTCTCAATCCGGATTATGCAGGCGCCCATGACCCTGATTTTATCCGGCAACCCTCGCTGGAAGACCTTTACTTTTTAATCCAAAAAGGAGGGCCAATTACCCTCCTCACGCTGGCGCCGGAGCTCCCCGGCGCCCTTGAAGTAATCAACGAGGCGGCAACACGGGGAATTATCGTAGCCGCCGGGCACTCGGGAGCTTCCTACGAAGAAACTCTTGCCGCAGTTTCGGCAGGGCTTTCTTACGCTGTCCATGTCTTTAACCGGATGGCTCCCCTCCACCACCGCGCACCCGGACTCCCCGGCGCCGCCCTCACCCATCCCGAAATCACCGCCGAAGCAATTGCAGACGGTGTTCACCTTCACCCCGCCATCCTTAACATGCTCACCAGATTAAAAAGAGAAAATTTGGTGCTTGCCAGCGACACCGTACCATGTGCCGGCCTGCCTCCCGGTACCTATAAACTCGGGAGGCGAACCGTAACCGTTACAGAAAGAGAGATACGCAACTCCCGCGGCAGCCTGGCGGGATCCGCGCGCTCCCTTCCCTTTGCGGTTTTCCGCGTCATGCAGGCTGCCGGGCGTTCCCTGGAAGAGGTCCTCCCTCTTGCTACCACCTACCCCGCACGGGTTCTCGGGCTTGATCACCGGATTGGGCGCCTCGCGCCGGGGTATGATGGAGACCTGGTTGTTTTCACCCAAACGGGGGTCGCGCTGCTCACCCTCAAGCGGGGGAAGGTGGTCTACCGGTCTCCCCGGCTTGATCTTCCGGAATTCCTTCGGTAAGCTCCTCTTGCTGCCCCTCCTCTGCTTGGAGCGCCGTCCCCCGGTAAACCCTGGGAACCCTCTCGCTGACCATGCAAACAATTTCGTAATTGATTGTTCCCAGGCGGGCAGCCAGCTCATCTGCCGTAACCTCCTCTTCCCCCTGACGGCCAAGAAGGACAACCTCATCCCCTTGAACCACGTCCGGAATGCGGCCCACATCTACAATCAAGTGATCCATGCAAACCCGCCCGACCACCGGAGCACGCTGTCCTTTAATGAGCACTTCACTTTGATTGGATAAAAGGCGGGGGTACCCGTCAGCATAACCGAGGGGAATTGTTGCAAGGCGGGTGCGCTCCGCAGTCGTGTACGTCCGGCCGTAGCTGACGCTGGTTCCCGGAGGCACCTCCTTGACAAACGCCACCCGCGCCTTCAAACTCATTACAGGCTGCAATTCGACAAGGCCGCAGCGCACCTCTTGTGAAGGATAAAGACCGTAAAGAGCAATCCCGGGGCGCACCAGATCAAGATGGGTGTAAGGCAAATCCAAAATCGCAGCCGAATTCGCGCAATGCCTCCAGCGGATATATACCCCCCTTGCCGCCAACTGTTTCAGCAGCCACTGAAACCTGATAAACTGCTCTTCCGCGTATCCCTTATCGGACTCGTCTGCTGTTGCAAAGTGGGTATAAATCCCCTCAATTTCAAGTTCCGGGAGGCGGGAAAGGCGCCAGATGGTTTCCGCCGTTTCTCTCCCGACAAGAAAACCCAAGCGCCCCATTCCTGTATCCACCTTAATGTGGACCCTCGCTTTTTTTCCTAAATGCCGGCCCGCCGCAGCCAGCGCAAGCCCCCCCTCCCAGGTAAAAATTGTCTGGCTAATCCCCCACGCCACAACCTCTTCGGCGTCTTTCTCCGGAGTGTAGCCTAAAACGACAATGGGTGCCCCAAATCCCTTTTCCCGCAACAAAATCGCCTCCTGGAGCAGTGCAACGCCAAGCCAGGCGGCGCCGCCTCTAAGGGCGGTCCTGCTGACAGGTTCTAAGCCATGCCCATATCCGTTAGCCTTCACAACGGCCATGACCTGGGCCCGGGGATTGGTTACCCGGCGGATTTCGCGCACATTATTCATGAGTGCCTCAAGATCGATTTCTGCCCAGGCAGGACGTTCCATTTACTATTACCTCCGTTCGACAAGGTGGGCAAGATCTTTCAAGACAAGAGGAATCTCATCCAGCAGATCACCGGCAACCATTCCGGGCATCCCCTTTTCGGCCGCAAGCCGGTCAGCAGCCAGGCCGTGGATGAAAACCCCGGCCCGCGCCGCCTCCCCCGGCTCCATGCCCTGCGCGATAAAACCTGCGATTAAACCGGTCAAGACATCCCCCGTCCCGCCTGTGGCAAGACCGGGGTTGCCCGTAGGATTGAGATAAACATTCCCTGCGGGGAGCGCGATTACCGTGCGTGCTCCTTTTAAAACAACAACGGTCCCCCACTCCTGACTCGCCCAAGCAGCGTTCCCGATCCGGTCGGCCTGCACCGCAGAGACATCTAAACTGAGAAGCCGGGCCATTTCCCCCGGGTGAGGCGTAAGCACCCACCGCTTCCGGCGCTCCCGGAAAACAGGATCTGTCAAGAACTCCCTGTCCCGCGCAAGCAGATTTAAGGCATCGGCATCAAACACAACCGGAGGCTCGACCTTTTGCAACAACTTCTGCAAAAATACCCCGGTCTCGGCTTCCTGCCCGAGCCCCGGCCCAATCGCCAGTACTGTCGCGCGGCCCAATAGCTCTTCCAGTGAGGCATACGCCGAACGGGCAAAACCTCCCCCTGCTGTTTCCGGAACAGGGCGGGTCATGGCCTCGGTAAGCTTCGCGGCCAAAATCGGATAAAGAGATGCAGGAACTGCCGCCGTGACCAGTCCGGCCCCGCTCCGCAGAGCGGCGTTGCTTGCGAGCGCTGCAGCGCCGGTATAACCCCGCGCCCCTCCTATTACTACAACATGGCCGTAGTTTCCCTTGTGGTAGTGAGGCTGGCGCGGGGGCAAGGAACGCGCCACCATTGCTTGATCAATTAAAAAGTACGTGCCTTCGTTTTCGCTGCGCAGTTCAGGAGGAAAAGAAATATCGCCGGTTGCAACCTCACCCGCGTAGCGGGCGCCTGGCTCTAAATAAAGCCCGAGTTTAGGGAGCCCCAGCGTCACGGTAAGCCGGGCGCGGATGCATTCTCCCCCAACACGTCCTGTATCGGCCTCCAAACCGGAGGGGAGATCAACGCTGAGTACAGGTTTTTTCGATTCGTTGATCATTCTGATTAATGAGGCGATTGGTTCTTGAGGAATTCCCTTAAATCCGGTTCCAAAAAGGGCGTCGATGATTAAATCAGAACGCCCCAGGGCCTCTCTTAATTCCGTTATTTTTTCCCTGCAAAAGACCTGATACGGGATTCCCATTTCGGCCACGATCTTTAAATTGATCGCGGCATCACCCTTGTAAGATTCCGGAGGAGCCGTAAGCAAAATTTCCACCCGGGCGCCTCGATTAAATAAGTGCCGTCCCACGACCAAACCGTCTCCCCCGTTGTTCCCGGGGCCCGCGACAATTAATGCCACTTTTCCCCGGGGTTCGTTTTCCCAGAATCGCGAGAGCACGGCTGAAACGACACTGAGCCCCGCATTTTCCATCAAGAGCAAACTGGGGATCCCGTAGCGGCGCGTCGCCTCTTGATCGAGTTCCCGCATTTCCGCGGCTTTGACCAGCCTCATAAATGTTCCTCCTTTTCAGCAAAACTCCCAGGGAGGTCCTTCAGGTCTCCCAAAGCAAGCACAACAGCACAGGCATAAGCTTTGCTATGTGAAAGACTGACAAAGAAACCTTCAATTCCCTGCCGGCGGGCAATCCGGGCGGCTCTATGCGCAAGGGAGACACGGAGGGAACCTCCCTCAAAAATGATCTCAATTTCCCGCCACGGCATGACCTTTTCCGTCTCCCCCAAACTGCAAGCTTTCCGGACTGCCTCTTTAGCCGCAAAACGCGCCGCAAAAGAAGCGGCCGGGCGGCTCCGTTCCAGGCAGTAAGCGATTTCCCGGCTGCTGAAGAGCCGCTCCCGCAAGCGGGGCCGCCGCGCGAGAGCCTTTTCCACCCGGTCAATTTCAATTATATCAATCCCAATTCCTTTAACCATGTTCCCCTGTCCTTACAGTTTTCACTCCCGTTTTTAAACTGCTCAACGACCAAAGATTTCTCAATCAGCCTGAAGGTATTATATCATAAAACCGGGACCTGCATTTCAGCTCACATTTAAGCCCTTGACACTACGACAAAGCCGGCAAACCTCCTCGCCAACCGGGCAAAAAAGAATCCCGCCTGAACCGGACAGGCTCAGACAGGACCTTTCCTCTCTTCGAAACAGACAATTTGAACTTCTTGAGACTTCAGCAACTTCAGCCTGCAAGAACTTCCATCGTTTCCCCTAACTGGCTTTGCTCCGTTTCCGTCAAGACCTTGTTTAAATCAAGCAAGATCAAAAGCCTTTCGTCTAATTTTCCGACACCGCGCAAGTAGTCTGCTGTAATCCTGGCAATCATCGCCGGCGGCGGTTCAACACTGCTCAGGGGAAGCCGGAGCACTTCGGTGACAGCGTCCACAATGACGCCCACCGTTTGGCTGGCAATTTCTACCACAACAATCCGGGCCTCATCCGTATATGTAGTTTCCTCCAACCCAAACCTCTTTTTTAAGTCAATAACCGGAAGCACCTTCCCCCGCAAATTGATTACACCCTCCACAAAGGCCGGAGCTTTAGGAATCTTTGTAGGTGCAGAAAGACGGTTAATTTCCTGAACCTGAGTTATAGGCACCCCGTATTCCTCCGCCCCCAAACGGAAAACAACTAATTGAATTTCCCCGCTTTCTTTGCTGGTTTCTTTTTCTTCCATGTTGGACCCCTGCCCAGGGCTCACCTCCTTAAAAACAACCTTTCTTTTGGATTCTGCGCCGTTTCGGGTAATTCCTGCGAGTTGGATAAATATTGTGGAAATTTCTTAGAAATAATAAGGAAAATCCTTATCCTAACTCCCAGATCTTCAGGGTAATGCTTGGCCCTGTACTGCTAAATTCCAACTTCACGGGACTGAGGAGATTGTTGCGAAAGCGGTAATCGAGAGTGCCGTAATAAACGGTAGCATCCTTGCCCGAGGGGACATAACTAACCGGCTGGCCATGGTGGTGCCTGGACAAGATGGATAAATCACCAGAGCGGTTCCAGGATGCGAACCCCCCGTAGCGGCGATCTAGGGTTTTTAAACGGACGGCAGGAAAACTGGCGGAGATTGGCGAATAAACCAGTACGAACCACCCTCCTTTTTTTTATTGACACGTAGACGTTGAGCGCATGATAGCGGCAAGCATTAAGCAATTTGCATAACGAACAACTTCGGGATAATAACCTATTTGGGAGGATAAACGAACCTATGTCGTTCGTTTATCCTATAGTTAGGTGACACTGGCAAATAAGGAGGAGATGATTGGAATAAAGAAATATTTGACTTTTATATTGGCGGTAATTATCTTTACCATTGTTCATGAAGGCACTCACGTTCTTATTGCAATGGCATTTGAAGAGTATCAGGCATTTCAGGTTCATCCTTGCGGATTGGAAGTCATATTCAAAACCCCTGTAGCTGAAAGGGAAGGTATCAAGTGGGGTTTCATTTCAGGAATGAGCAATGTGGTCACTCTTTTATTGGGCTATTTAATGTTCTTATTCAGAGTGAAGATGGCACGTTTACGAAGTTCCTTTCTTTGTGCGTTAGGCTACTGGCTGATTATGCTTTTTTTGCTGGTGGATGCATTGAATCTCTCAATTGGTCCTTTTATCTATGGAGGAGACATCGGAGGAATTGTTGTGGGATTCGATATTAATCAGTATCTTGTTCAGGTTGTATTTTTTGTGATCCTTCTATTAAATAGGGAGCTCATTGCCCAAAAACTACTTCCAGTATATGGT
>DAOURU010000039.1 GCA_030627585.1 Bacillota bacterium | reverse complement strand
GGCTCGCCACCAAGCGTTCCTGTTGCTTCATCATGACATCGCTTCCGATCATGGTGGTTCCAATTAAAATTCCGATTCCCAAGGCCAGGAAAACGGCTACGAGAGAAGCAATATGATACTTTATATCAATAATCAAAAAAGAATACCCCCTTCCCTTGGGTTGCTAAACGCGCAGCAAAAGTTTCAACTGAATAATGAGCAGTTGAAAGAACTGTCTTATCGCCGGTGAAACAGCAGCAACAACAACAAGGGGAATCAAGGCAGCCAAAAAAATCTCAGCAACGTGCCGAAAACACAAGCTCTGTCGGTAAAGCTTGCTTACTCCTTTCGCGTCCACTAAAATTGAGCCTACTTTAAGACGAACCAAAAAGGTGCTCGCCATTCCCGGACGACCTTTTTCCAGAAAGTCGATCATATTTGAGTGGGTTCCTACAGCCACAATTAGTTCTGCACCCTTTTCATAAGCAAGCAGAAGCGCGATATCTTCACTTGTGCCCGGAGCCGGAAAAAGAACCGCTTCCAGGCCCAATTCTTTAACCCGCTTCAGGCCAGGGGCATTTCCGTCAGGATAGGCGTGGACGACAATTTCCGCTCCCGAAAGGAGCGCCCGGTCGGAAACGCTGTCCATGTCGCCGACAATGAGGTCGGGAAGATAACCGAGCTCGAGCAGGGCGTCAGCGCCCCCGTCTACACCTACTAAAATCGGTTTCACTTCATCCAAATAAGATTTAATAGCCAGAATATCCTCACGGTAGCCCTGCCCCCGGACCACAATCAAAACATGACGACCCTGAAAATTAGTACACAAAGCGGGAACAGGATAATTTCCCAGAATCAGCCCTTGTTCCCGGCGGGCATAGGTAAGGGTATTTTCCACAAACTTGACCAGTTCTTTTTTTAGATTTTCCTGGGTTGCCTCCATTTTTGCCTGGACTTCAGCCTCTGAAAGCCAGGTTCCGCCTGCAATCCGCTTGCCATCGCGGTAAATCCCATCAGCGCAGAGAAGGATTTCGTCCCCATCGCGAATCTCTTCAATCACCGGGGGCCCAGCCTCATCAATAAGAGGAACCCCCGCCCTGAGAAGGGTGAGGGGGCCTGTATTAGGATATTTCCCGGTGATCGAAGCACTGGCATTAATTACTGCACGCGGCCGGCAATTAATTAAGCTATAAGCTGCCACTTCGTCGAGATCTTGATGATCAATAACAGCAATTTCGTGGACCCGCAAACGTTTGACAAGGTTTTTTGTTCGTTTATCTACCTTTGCCTTTCCCCTGATTACCATTCTTGTTACCCCACTACCATTTTATTACGATATTTAAATTTTAAACCAAGACCTCCTCGGGTTCAAGAAACTTTCTAAAACTTGGTTTCCGCTAGCCGACCTTGGCCCCGATTCGCAGCCGGTCCGCAATCATCGCAATAAACTCCGAATTGGTTGGTTTTCCCCGGTCAACATCTATTGTATACCCGAAAAATTTATTCATCAATTCGATATTACCCCGGTCCCAGGCAAGTTCAATAGCATGGCGAATTGCCCGTTCCACCCGGCTGGGAGTTGTATTGTATTTTTCCGCAATCATGGGATACAGCTCTTTGGTTACTGCCCCCAACAACCCCATTTCGCCAACCACGAGAATAATCGCGTCGCGGAGGTATTGATAACCTTTAACATGTGCAGGTACCCCCATTTGGTGAATTAAATTGGTTACTTCTACATCCAAATTACGCATTTTAGGATACGGGGCAGGAGCCTGAACTGTGTCATTATTGGCTAATTGCCGGACGCGATTCCCCAGCACCTCTATATCAAAGGGTTTTAAGATATAATAGTTGGCTCCCAATTCTACCGCCCGCTGGGTTATCGCTTCCTGACCGAAGGCCGTCAAAATAATCACCTTCGGGCGCGCCTCAAATTCGTAGGAGAGTTTCTCCAAAACCCCAATTCCATCCAGATGAGGCATGATGATGTCGAGAATCATAATATCAGGCATGTTCTGGGCAAGAAACTCCAGTGCCTGCAATCCATTATGTGCAATCCCTGTAACCAAGCAATCGTTTTGGCCCTCGAAATATTCCATTAAAATTTCGCAAAATTCCCTGTTATCGTCAACTATCAGGATTTTAATCCCCTTATTCACTTTATTTCGCCTCCCAGTTACTTTTCCCCTTAATTTAAAAAACCTGTTAATTAAGATTCGACGCACCGATACCAGATCCTTCTTCGAACCATGGCTAAGACTGACTAATTCTGGAACTTTATAGATCTAAATTTCTCGTAATTTTTTAGCGAAACACCCTTTTTAAGCGATTTTTCCTGATTTAGAAGAGAGTTGTTGTGAACCTGATACGAAAGGCCAGGCATTACTTGCCTGGCCTTAAGCAATTCGGCTTCTTCCAGCATCGATTCTATTAAAACCCCATATCCCCTCGTCGGATCATTGATAAAAACATGCGTAACCGCACCAATCAACCTTCCATTTTGGATAATTGGGCTGCCGCTCATCCCTTGAACAATTCCCCCGGTCCGGTTTAAAAGATCAGGATCGGTTATTTTCAAAACAAAAGCTTTCCCGTCAGGGCGCGGCCGGGGAAAGACAGTTTGAATTTCGACGGAAAAGGATTCTATTTTTTCGCCATTGAGAACAGTCAACAAGCGCGCCGGCCCCTCTCTCACCTGGCGCCCTAAGGCTACAGGGATCGGCTCAGGGAACAAAGGATTCTTTAAATTGTTTGTTAGTTTTCCGAAGATACCATATTTGGTGTTTTTGTCAATATCCCCCGAAGTCTCTTCATGGCCGAGGAAGATCCCGACCTTTTCTCCAATCCGCCCCCGCCCTCCTTGTTGGATGCCCTGAACCGTAGCTCGGACAATTTTTCCCTCTCTCAAGTCTAACCACTGATTCGTCTCGGAGTCGGTAATCACGTGGCCAAGCGCTCCGTATTTTTTCGTCTTGGGATCAAAAAAGGTAAGTGTTCCTACTCCTGCGGCACCGTCGCGGACATACAAGCCAATGCGATAACGCCTCGTCTCCCGGCAAAAAATAGGCTTGATTTGATATTCCTTTAAAACCCCCTCGTGTTTTACTCGAAACCTTAATACTTTCTTCTTGCGGGCAATCTGATCAATCATAAAACTTACCTGAGTGTCACCTCGAACCGGAGTATCCTCGATCTCAAGAATAAGATCGCCCGGCGCGATTCCCGCGTCTCGGGCGGGAAAACATTTCCTCCCCATCGAATCTGTGATGCCTGCATATCCAACAACCATCACGCCTTGAGTATGAAGAAGAACCCCGATTGAATGCCCCCCTGCCATTACTTTTACGGGAGGAACCACCTGCACCGTAACCCGTTTTAACGGTACTTTCCCAAAGAGTCGAAACTCCAGATGAACCTGCCCGGGAGCAGCAGCGATCGGGGACTCGAGAAAAGGATAAAATACCTGTTTCGTGAACCTGTTCCCTTTCCACTTTAACCTTCCTTCTACATCTTCAGAAACATAAGCTGTAATCTTTGCAGAAATTTGCCGGGGAAGAAAATTACTGAATTTGACCTGTTCTCCGACACTCACGCGATAATGAGAAGGAATCGCAACAAAGGATTGGAAGAGGAGGGTGAAAACAATTGCCCCTAAAAAAAGAGGGAGGAGAAGGCTAAGAAGCCTGCGCCGTAACGGGGCGCTTTCCATCTTTGCTCACTCCTTAGTCTCCCCCTGCTACTGCTTCCTCCGCGCTTCTTAACTTAACCTCTTCTTCTTCCTTTTATACGTTATACGCAAATTTTAGCCTTGCAGCAAGATCTGCTCCGCGTGGTTCCGTGTTACTTCCCCGCTGCCGGTGCCCCCAAGCATCCTTACCAGTTCTTCGACTCTTGCTTGATAATCCAGTATACGAACAGTCGTCTGCGTATGTCCTTCTGCAACAATTTTTTCAAGATAGAAATGCGTTCGCCCCCTTCCGGCAATATGAGGGGAATGGGTAACACATAAAACCTGCTTGGTGTTCGCGACGGACGAGAGTCGCTCCCCGACCACCTGAAGTATCCGGCCTCCAATTCCGGTGTCTATTTCATCAAAAATAAGCGTCGGGATCTCGTCATTTTCGGCAAGAATAACTTTAAGCGCCAGCATTACACGGGACATTTCGCCGCCTGAAGCGATCTTGGCAAGGGGTTTCAGGGGTTCGCCCGGGTTCGCGCTGAATAAAAACTCCGGGCGGTCATACCCCCAGGGAGTCGGATCGTCCAGTTTCTTCCACTTAACATCAAAGCGTGCGTGGTTCATGCCCAGGCTATGCAGTTCGCTTGTCACAGCCCGGATAAAATCAGCCGCCTTTTCATGGCGCAGGGTTGATAAAATCCCGGCCGTTTCTTCGTATTCGTGCAAAACTTTTTCGTACTCAACTGCCAGTTCGCGAGAACTGGTTTGAAACGAGAGGAGTTCCTCTAATTCGGCAGCGGCTTGATCCCGGTAACTGCACACGGCGGTTAGGGAGGGTCCGTATTTATGCATTAAATTCCGCAAGGAATAGAGCCTCTCTTCTACTTGCTGGGCGCGTGCCGGATTGAACTCAAGATTTTCGTGGTAATGGCGAAGGGAATTAATCACATCTTCAAGTTTATACTTAATTTCCTCTAAAACACTGTTAATTTCTTCGACCGCTTGATCGTAACGCGCCATTTCGCGCGTCTTTTCCGCCGCACGTGATAAGAGGTCGGAGGCCGGAATTAAATTGCCGTCCCCTTCCGATAAGCTGACAACCAGCTCTTTGGCCAGTTCCACGAGTTTTTCCCTGTATCGCAGGCGATCTCTCTCTTGACGGAGCTCTTCCTCTTCTCCAGGAACGGGTTTGACGCGCTCGATTTCCTCAATTGCGTAACGAAGGTATTCGGTACGGCGCCTGATCTCATTTTCATCCAGAGCCTGTTTTTCCTGTTCTTTCTTTAGAAAGTTAAGACGCTGGTACAGGCTTTCCACCAGCGCGCGCTGCTGCAATACCTCGGGGCCGGCAAACCGGTCCAGGAGTTCCCGGTGCCGGTCTATTTTGAGCAGTGATTGATGCTCATGTTGACCATGCAAGTCGACGAGAAGTTCCCCGAGAGCGCGGTAGATCGTCAAAGGAACAAGGCGCCCGTTGACCCGGCAGAAGCTTCGCCCTCCTTTTACAACCTCCCGGCTGAGTAAAAGGGAGCCGTCTTCACTCGCAGGCAAACCAAATTCCGCTAGTTTTTGGGAAATACGAGGATCAGAACCGCAGTCGAAAAAACCCTCTACGATCGCCTTATCGGCCCCTGTCCGTACAAGTTCGCCGGAAGCCCGCCCCCCAACAAGGATGTTCATGGCATCGACAACAATCGATTTGCCCGCCCCCGTCTCTCCGGTTAAAACATTGAGACCGGGACCAGGAGACAGGATAATCTTTTCAATTAATGCTAGACTCTCAATCGAAAGCTGGATCAGCACAGGCTCTCCCTCACTCCAAAAGAGACTCAAGCCGTTCTACAACCTGCAAAACAAGCTCGCGGGGCTTCACCACAACCAAAATCGTATCATCTCCGGCCACGGTTCCGATGATTTCCCGCCAGCCGGCCTGATCAATCGTAGAAGCAGTGCTTTGAGCTGCACCAGGCAGTGTATGAATAATAATTAAATTTTCACTGTAATCAAGACTAACCACGGCATCCTGAAAAACGCGGCGGAGGCGTTCGACAACCCGGGGTGTTTCCAACTGTTGCAGCGGCCTGGCATAGCGATAAGAATCATCACCTGTTGGGATTTTCACCAGTTGAAGCTCCTTGATATCACGGGAAATAGTAGCTTGAGTTGCCCGAATCCCCCTGGCTCGCAGCTCCAGAGCCAGTTCCTCCTGAGTTGCAACTGGTTTTTCTGCTATAATTTCCAGGATCAATTCCTGGCGCCGCAATTTCATAAGCTCCCTCCTTCCTTCTGGAAATCACCGGTTTTTTGTAAAGCCACCAGGAAGGGGGCATGAGCCGAACGACTGGGGAAAACTGTCGAAATTACATCCCACCGTTTGCGGTCAAGGTTCTGAATAAATTTCGACACCGCCTCACCCTCTTCCTTTCCCCCGTCATGCCCGCGATAAACAACCACCGTTGCAAGACCCCCTGGCTCTAAAAGATCCAGTGTTTGTTTGAGGGCCGCGATGGTCGTCCCGGGTCGCGTTATGATCCTGTGATCTCCGCCGGGCAGATACCCTAAATTAAACATCGCCGTTTTAATTCCGGCGGGAATAAATTCTTTAAGCCGTTCGTGGCCTGCCTGAATTAAAACCACTCTATTTTCCAGCCCTTCCGCCCGGAGACGTTCTGCTGTACGCAAGAGAGCCCCGCGCTGGACATCAAAGGCATAAACCTTTCCCGTATCCCCTACCCTTTGAGCAAGATAAAGGGTATCGTGCCCATTTCCGGCTGTTGCATCGACGGCACTGTCGCCGACTCTCAGAACCTGATTTACCAGTAAGTGCGCAAGAAGAACAGGGGTTGGAAAAAGGCGCGGCACTCAATGGTCACTCTCCTGGAGTTTAAGCCGCAAGACTTCAAAAAACGATCTTTTTCGAAGCTTCACCAATCTCGTACGAATCCCGGCCTTGCGCACTACGATTTGATCCTTTTTCCTCAAGGGGAACCCGAGCTGGCCATCAATTGTTAACATAACATCGGTTGACTCAGACTTAAGAATGATTCTGATCATCTGGTGCTCGGCAAGAATAAAAGGCCGCGCATAAAGAGTGTGGGGACAAACAGGAGTTACAATCATCAGATCCAGCTCCGGGCTTACAATCGGCCCCCCGGCAGAAAGGGAGTAAGCAGTCGAACCTGTCGGGGACGCAACAATGATGCCGTCCGCGCGGTATGTAGCAAGGTATTCATCTCCCACGTAAGTTTCAAGTCTGATGATTCGAGAAAGCGGCCCTTTTGTAATCACGGCATCGTTTAAAGCAGAATAACGGGCAACAGACGAACCCTCCCGTCGCACCTCTACCGCCAACATCATGCGCTCTTCAATTTCATAGTCTCCCTGATGAAGCCTCTCCAAGGCAGGAAATAAGTCCGGCATTTCAAGATCTGTGAGAAAACCTAAATGACCCACATTAACCCCTAAAATAGGAACTCCGGTTCCTGCCGCCCAGCGCGCAGTCCCTAATAAGGTCCCGTCGCCGCCGAGGGAAAGGATTATGTCTACCTGCTCGAAGAATTCAGGGCAGCTGGGTTCGATCGCTTCTTTTTCTTCGGTGGTGCACTGGGGCATAATCACCTCAATGCCCCGCTTCTCAAACCACTCCTTGAGGAGCTGTAAGATCTTTCCCCCCCGGACCTTCTGAAAGTTTACGACCAGACCAATCCGTTTCATAAATTTACCTCCTAAAAATGAATATCACCTATCTGCACGGCCTCTCAGGGCAGCATGAGCTGCTTCGACAACTCTGCGCGCCACCTCAGGCGGGAATTTTCCGGGCAACTCCTCCTGGGGGAGGTATATCCAGAGAAAAAATTCAATATTCCCGTCCGCCCCCAAAAGGGAGGAATAAGTAAGACCTCCGATTTTAAACCCCAAAGCTTGAGCACTGGCCAGGACCTTTTCCAGAACCTCCACGTGAACTTCGGGATCTCTCACAATGCCGCCCTTTCCCACACACGCACGCCCTGCTTCAAACTGGGGCTTTACCAAAGCCAAGACTTCTCCGCCGGGTTTTAACAGTTCCTTGACTGCAGGAAATACCTTTTCAAGAGTAATAAAAGAAAGGTCAAGGGTTGCGAGGTCTACCCTGGTAGTTAAAACTTCAACATTCAAGAAGCGGAGGTTCGTTCTTTCCAAAACTATAACCCGCGGATCCCGGCGCAGTTCCCAGGCAAGTTGACCGTATCCAACATCAACGGCGTAAACCCGTTTTGCCCCTC
>DAOURU010000337.1 GCA_030627585.1 Bacillota bacterium | reverse complement strand
GGGATACCTGGGAGTTGGGGATACATTCTTACCTGAGTTACCTTCGAGGCCGTTTGCTACTGGTAAAAAAGTTGCTTAATGAAAGTGGTAGTTGCTTTGTACAGATTGGTGATGAAAATATTGGTAGTGTCAATACTCTTGTGTAAAATTTTTTATGTTTAGGGCAACCCTCAAAGATTGGCATTTTTAGGCAACTGCTTCTTGTTGCATTTTCAAGAACCCATCAATCCTCTTTTCCGACCAGGTTCGATTCAGATCCTGTGATATGGCAAAAATACACCTCAAGCAGCAGTCCTCACCTGCGAGGCTGTCCATCTGCCTTGTACGTCTTTTAAATTCCTTAAAGGTGCGTTCAATGGTATTGGTGGAGCGCAGAAGCTTCCACAATGCTTTAGGCTGGGTGTAGAACTGAAGTACTGCTTGCAGATCCTTTTCCAGGCATGCTACGGCTGTAGGCGCTATTTTCTCCCAGGCATCTTTCCAGGCATGAAAGCGTTCTTCAGCTTCTTCATGGGAGCCTGCGTAAAAGATGCGCTTGGCGTGGCCAAGACAATCTTTCTGGATTTTGCGGGGCAGTTTTGATGCGATGTTCCGGAGCTTGTGGACGACACACCTCTGCACTTTGGCTTTTGGGAAGGCCTCAGTGAAGGTGCTTTCAAGGCCCGGCAGGCCGTCCATGATTCCCATAATGAGATTTTCCCCTTTGAGCCCCCGCCTTTTTAAGTCTTTGAAGAATTCTCTCCAGGAAGCTGAACTTTCCCTGTCTCCAAGCTGGACCCCCAGGATTTTCCGGTAGCCATCGGCGGTAATGCCGATGACAACCAAAAGGGATTCCTTGCTCACCGTAAACCGTTTAACCGGCAGGTTTAGGCCGTCTACGAAGATGTAGATGATATTGTCTTCGATGGGTTGTTCCAACCAGGCTCGCATCTCCTGGGTGAGTTGCTTGTTGATCCGGGAGATGGTGCCGGCGGAATAACCCTTGCCCAATAGTTCCTTCGTGATCTTCTTCATTTTCCGGGTGCTGATCCCGCCGATGAAAAGGTCTATAATCTGCCTGTCGATTTTTTCTTCCTTTCGCCTGTAGTGGGGGAGGACCTTTGATTCAAATTCGCCGTTACGGTCTCTTGCCACTTGAATATCTTCAATCAAGCCAAACCGGGTGAGGAGATCCCTTTCGTAATATCCGTTGCGGTTGTTATCCCTTTTGCCATTTCCTCTCTGGTACTGCTCGTAACCCAGAAATTTAGTCAGTTCCTGCTTGATTGCTTCTTCCAGGGCATGTTTGATGAACTGTCTGATATAGAGGGCGAGATCGTTGATGAAAATTTCCTGCCCCCATTTCTCGTTGACCTCGACATCCTGCATTTCTTCTGGTAAACTGATTTTCAAAGGTGTACCCTCCTTTTGGTTGTTTTGATAAATGTTCTATATTGAGGGTACACCCTTTTTTATGGTTTTTCCTTTTTACACAATTGATTTTACGCTACCTTAGCAATGATAAGTTTAGTCTCAATAGTCTGAACCCTATTTGCCTCTAAATTAAAAGATATATC
>DAOURU010000014.1 GCA_030627585.1 Bacillota bacterium | reverse complement strand
TTCTTTTCTGCAAGAAATTTTCACCCCGTTAGCGGGGCGAAGCTTCAGCCCGCCCGATAAAATGGTGCGCAGCTAGGAAAAGCGTCTTCTTCCATCCTTTTTCCTGATCTTGGGCAGCAACCCGGGAAGTTTCTCCGGTGCGATTCGGTTCCGGATTCGCTTCTGGAGGTAGTGCAGCAAGGAGAATTTTTTCGGGTTCTTCCATTCCTAATTTCGTTCTTGCGATTTTCTCAACGCGCTCCGGTGTCTGAAGCCTCGCTATTTCTAATTCTAATCGCTTATTCTCCCCTTGCAAAGTAGCAATATTTTGCTTTACCGATTCAATCTCATAGCCTAATGCGATTATCTCGGTATGTTTATAAGTGTAAAATAAACCGAAAATAAAAAGGGCTAAAATTAAGGCGGCTCCTTGCAAGTATTTTAAGCCTGGCTTCGCTTGGGGCCGAACTTTCGGTTTCGGCTCGCAATCGCGAGGCATGGACTTCTTCTCTGCTAATACCAAATCTATTCACCTCATTTTGTTGGTAGTACATTTGCGGCAGGAACAATTTTTTCGGCTGCTCGCAACTTTGCACTGCGCGCCCTGGGGTTCAGTTTGAGTTCGCGGGCTGCCGGTGTAAGCGGTTTTCTGGTTAAAATCCGAAGGCTTCCCCTTCCGCAGGTGCAATTCAGCTGAACATCGCAAATGCAGGGAGAAGCGAAATCCCGGAAAATATTTTTGACAATCCGATCCTCTAAAGAATGAAAGGAAATAACCACAACCCGTGCGCCTGAACCTAAAAATGAAATTCCGGCCCGAAGACCCTGGGCAAGTCCGGATAATTCGTCATTTACTGCAATCCGGAGCGCCTGAAAAGTGCGTTTGGCTGGATGGGGACCCTTCCGGCGCGCGGGGGCAGGAATGGCCGCCTTAATAACTTCAACAAGCTGACCGGTTGTCGTAATGGGAGATTTTCTTCTGCGGGCGACAATTAAAGAGGCAATCCTTCTCGCCCATTTTTCCTCCCCATAGCGAAAAATTAAGGCAGCCAGCTCTTTTTCATCGAGGTTGTTGACCAGATCGAAAGCGGTTAACTTTGCCCCCTGGTCCATCCGCATATCCAGCGGGGCATCGTACG
This sequence comes from Bacillota bacterium, assembly GCA_030627585.1. Classification (GTDB taxonomy): domain Bacteria; phylum Bacillota; class DSM-12270; order Thermacetogeniales; family Thermacetogeniaceae; genus Ch130. The sequence continues at coordinate 9,921 of DAOURU010000014.1, read as the reverse complement.
CGTAACTAAATCCCCGCCGGGGCTCAAGAATTTGAAAAGCAGAAACACCCAGGTCAAATAAGATCCCATCAACCTGGTAAATACCCAGTCCTGTTAAAATAGCCTGGAGATTACGGAAATCTCCCGCCACGAAAGCAACCTGATCGAGATAAACGGCCAGTGCTTTCCGCGCCCGGTCTAAAGCACTGCGATCTTTATCTATACCAATCAACCGCCCCCGGGGACCGGTCCTGCGAAGGATCTCCTGGGCGTGACCGCCGGCTCCTAAAGTGCAGTCAACATAAATTCCTCCCGCTCGAATGGCAAGCATTTCAATGGTTTCCGCTAAGAGGACGGGTTTATGCTCAATTTCAGGCACTGATAATGCCGCCTTCCCCCATCTTTTCGGCCAATTCCTCATAAGTTTCTTCAGCTTTCGCGCAGTAATCCAACCAGCGTTCTTTCGCCCAAATTTCAATTCTTGCGGAAACACCGATTATTACTATTTCTCTGTTAATCGCGGCATATTCCCGAAGTGAGGGAGAAATTAAAATGCGCCCCTGCCCATCTAACTCACATTCCGTCGCTCCGGAAAAAAAGAAACGGGAAAAGGCCCTTGCCTCGGGTTTGGTTAAAGGCAAATTTCGCAGCCTCTGTTCAAGGGAGCGCCATTCCTCTATAGGAAAAACAAAAAGACAGTGATCCAGGCCCCTTGTTGCAATGCAACAATCCCCGAGGTGAGTACGAAATTTTGCCGGTAGAATCAAACGTCCTTTCCCGTCAAGTGTATGATGATATTCTCCGATAAACACTTTTACTCCCCACTTCAATGAACAGTTAAACCACTTTTCACCACTTCTTACCACCTCTGTATTCTTCGTCCCCAGCCAAAATCCTTCTTTTCTGAAAAAATAATTGTAAAAAATTTTAGGACTAAAAAAATCTCCACCTGATAGTGGAGACAAGAGATAAGGTCCTAGTAAAAAGATAAATTAGGGGAATAGGAAAGCGAATTTATATTTTTCGGAAAGCTGCACGAACCCCTGGCGCAAAATAGAGAAGGGCAACAAGACCGTGCAGGGCAAAGGCTAAAAGAAAGAAATATAAGAGATTCCAGCGAACAAAAACCACATATCCGAAGCTGAGAGCAAAAAAAGCCATGATTGTATTGGCAATGCTGAAGACGGCCAGATAAAGCCCCTTTTCGGTACTGCCGCCAGGTAAATGCTCCCAGTAATGGAGAAATAGAAGCATTTCTGCCATATAAGCCAGCAATAGAAACAGGGGGATGCCTAAAATTGGTACGAGGGCAACAGGAAAACGCCATAATCCTAAAACGGGCACGCCAATCAGATTAACAATAAGCGCAATAATTGCCCCCCCGAGGAAGCTCGGCAGGAGTAAAGCAATAATGCGATCGCGAGGAACAACTAAAAAAATAACGGCCCCCAGAGCAATAAACAAACCTAACCATCCTAAATTGATTGGCATCACCATCACCTCAATTGTCAGAATTGACCATATTCAATTATTCCCATTTTTCTACTTTTTATGCAGGGTTCATCGGTTTACTTTAATTTTTTTCTTAAAATAAAGCCGGGGGCTGCAGCCTCCGGCTTTTATGTGTCTTTGAATTAATTTTAATGGTAGGCCAATCTGTTTAACTGAGCCAGAAGTTCTTCAACATTTATTCCGTGTGCTTCCGCCGCTTCTTCAATGCTTTCGCCCCGCGCCGTAGGGCAATCCAAACAGTGCATCCCGTAGGAGAGAAAAACCTGGGCCGTCTGAGGACTTCTTGCAAGAACTTCTGCAACAGTCATATCTCTGGTTATCATCCCTTCTCCCCTCCCTAAGTTTTTCCCAATTTTATCACATTACCGAGCGTTAATCAATTTTTAGCTTCAAGTTTTGCGGAAAACCTCGGACCATCTGCCCGCTAAACTTGCCGTTAACTCGTAAACGCGAAGTGCAAGAGCTTCTGTCAGGATCCCTGTTCCACAGGCAGGAGTAATTAACGACTGGGCCTGGAGCAATTCGAGGTCAACTTTTTTTTGTTTCAAATCAGCTAAAATATTTAAGGTGTACCTTGCTAGAGAATCAACATCTTCTTTGAGAACATCATCAGATGTGGGGACAAGCCCCCAGGCAACAATGCCGCCCTGGGCTAAAAAAGTCTGAATTAACTCGGGATAAAGGCAAAAACTCCGGGCAAACTGGTAGGCATCAAAACTGATAATGTCAAGGTCGGCTTCTAAAAGGAGGGACCAGTCAAGCTCGGCACAAGAGTGAACCCCTGCCAGGCCTCCTTGACTGCGAATAAAAGCGGAAAATTCGCCTAAAGCAGAAATAATCCCTTCTTTATCGACCCCGACCCTGTCAGACATTCCATAACTGTAAATTACTGGATCATCCATAAAAATAAGCGTGGGGAGGCCAAACTTCCCTAAGGTTCTGACCTGCCAGGCCGCCTGAAGGGAAAGTTGTTTTAAGAGCACATCCCGAAGTTGGGGGTTGTAGTATGCAGGACGGCCTTCCGGATCTGTAATTTGAAAACCCACGGACAGCAAACCTACAATTTGGCCCTTCAGAAAACGTGCCGCACCTGTTCCATTTTCCATTAAATCCCCGTAAAACTGGCTAAAACCTTCCGCCGCTCCCGGCGGAAAACAAAAATTGGACAGGTTCTCCTCATCTCCCGAAGCAGCCCGAAGGTAAATTTCGTAAAAGCGGGCGAGACGCTCAGGCCAGGCGGACTCATCGTTGGTGAAGCACGCCTGGCTGCCATTCTGCACCCGCAAAAGTTCTAGTTCCTGTAAAAATTGCAGGAACTGTGTGAGGAATCCCTCCCTTGCGGTAGCCCTGGGAAGTTGCGGCCAGTGAGGAAGATAAGGAAAATATTTTTTAACCAGTGATACGGCAAAAAAGGGATCTGTATGCGGCAAACTCCCGATTCCTGTTGCGAGTCCGGCCGGACGTAATTCCACGCTTGCTCCCCTCCGTCTTTTATCTTTTATCAGATCGTCTGAAAGTTATTTCCTTAAAATGCCAACTCTTCAGGATCCTGAGATGCCAACTCTTCTACAACTTTAATTACAAGCTTTGTTGCTTTTTCCAATTTTTCAGTATTAATCTGATCCGGTACATCCTGGAAGGTATGGTTTTTCTCCAACCAGTTCGGAGATAATATGGTTACGGCAGGAATGCCCCGCTCTGCAAAAGGTTGATGGTCGCTGGTATAACGTGTTTGTAGGGGCAAGACCCGGAATTGAAGGTTCAAACCCAACCCCTCCCCGACTTTCTCAATTAGAGGAAGGAGGGGGTTGTTTGCTTGATGCGTCCATATAAGAAAATCCTGAGCCTCCCCGCTGCCCAGCGAATCAAGGTTAATTGCGGCCCTGACCTTTCCCGGCGGAAAAGTTGATGCGAAATAAGCAGAACCGTAAAGGCCCTCCTCTTCAAAGGTCCAGGCCGCAAAAAGGATTTGGTGCTTGGGGTTGAAGTTGCGGCTTTTCAGCACCCTTGCCGCCTCCAGCAGCACTCCGAGTCCGGAGGCATTATCGTTTGCGCCAGGAAAAAACTTTGTGTTCCATTTCCCTAAATGGTCATAGTGGGCCGAGATAATAATTGTACTTGTACCAGGACTCGTCTCAGGGTGCCCGATAAATCCTAAAACATTGTCACTTTTCACTGTCATTTGCCGTGAATTGTTCGGCTTCCACCGGTTCTCCTGTCTTACCAATTCAAAGTGAGGCCCTTTAACAGTTTGAAAAAAAGTCCCACCTTCACCTCCGGGTTTCAAGCCCAATCTCTGGAACCAGCTGGCAAGGTACTGTGCCGCCCGATTTCCACCTTTCGTACCCGGCGCCCGGCCTTGAAAACCCAAGGAGGCTAATTTTTGGACGTGAAAAAAAGCAAATTCGCCTGATTCCGGAAACCTGCCGCACCATCCTGGCTCCCGGCTGCCCGAAAGCTCCCGGCTTTGCGAAATTCCCCATAGCAAACCTGTCCCTAAAAAAAGCAACAAAATAAACCTTGAGAACCGTCTAAAAATTTATTTACTCCCCTCCCATTGATGAAATTGTCCGGGCGAAAAGAGAAAAATAAATTAGAAAAAAATAGAATCTCATCAACTCAAACGGTTCAGCACCAGCCCTCGCCTACAAAATGGCTTGAACTGCTCTACAGGTTATAGACTTCACTGCCGCTGAGCACTTTAATTCCCCTTTCCCGCATCAGCTTGATCGCGGCAGCGACGCTTTCCACCCTGAACACAGCCAGGGCATCGAGGGAAACTTTTTCCACAAAGGCGTACATATATTCAATATTAACCCCTGCCTCTTGCATTAATTCAAGAATATCGGCGAGTCCGCCCGGTCTGTCAGGTATCTGGACGGCGATCACGTCAGTGATGCTCACAGTGAATCCTTCGCTTCGAAGCACACGATAGGCCTCTTCAGGTTGGTTTACAATCAGGCGCAAAATGCCAAAATCTGTTGTATCGGCAATCGAAAAAGCCCGGATATTAATCTCGTGGTTACCCAGTGTTCTTGTGACACTGGCCAGTCTCCCGCACTTATTTTCCAAAAAAACAGAAATCTGCTTAATCGGCATATGCCCCCTCCTTTCATTTTTAAAGCTGGCGGCGGTCAATGACTCGCTTTGCCTTACCTTCACTGCGTTCAAGAGTTTTTGGCTCAACCAGTTTTACCCTCACCGAGATTCCCAAAATATCATTAATTTCCCCCTGGATTTGGTGCTCTAAATGTTCAAGCTTCCTGACTTCGTCGGAAAAAACAGCTTCCGAAACTTCCACCCAAACCTCCAATTCATCCAGTTGTTCCCGGCGCTCCACAATAATTAAATAATGGGGTTCTGTATGACTGATCCGGAAGAGAACCTCTTCAATTTGAGAGGGGAAAACGTTAACCCCTCTAATTACCAGCATATCATCGGTACGTCCTTTAATTCTCTCTATTCTGACATGAGTGCGGCCGCACGGGCAGGGATCAGGGATAATCGCCGTAATATCCCGCGTTCGGTAACGCAACAGGGGAAGCGCTTCTTTTGTAATAGTTGTGATTACCAATTCTCCATATTCGCCTGGTGGGAGTTGTTCTCCAGTTTCAGGATCAATAATCTCCGCTAAAAAATGGTCTTCAAAAATATGAAGCCCCTGTTTCGCGGGACATTCTACGGCAACACCAGGCCCAATAATTTCGCTGATACCGTAAATATCTAAAGCGATCAGTCCGAGGTGTTTTTCAATCTGATGCCGCATATTTTCAGACCAGGGCTCGGCCCCAAAGAGGCCTCCTTTTAGCTTGAGATCTCCTTTAGAGATACCCATCTCTTCCATCACTTCCGCTAAATAAAGGGCATAGGAAGGGGTACAGGTAAGGATCGTGCTTCCGAAATCCTTCATAATTAAAACTTGCCGTTTTGTGTGGCCACCGGAAACAGGGATTACCGAGGCGCCAACCCGCTCCGCCCCGTAGTGAATCCCGAGGCCTCCGGTAAAAAGGCCGTAGCCGTAGGCATTATGGATCATTGAATGTTTTGTTGCCCCACAACAAGTGAGCGCACGGGCCATTACTTCGGCCCAGACATCCAGATCGCGCCGCGTATATCCCACAACCGTAGGCTTGCCGGTTGTGCCTGAAGAGGCATGCAACCTCACCACTTCGCTTAAAGGTACAGCAAAAAGTCCGTACGGATAGTTGTCGCGCAGATCTTCTTTGGTGGTAAACGGGAGCTTTTTAAAATCATCAAGGGATTGAATGTCATGAGGCCCCAAACCTCTTTCTTGCAAAGCGCGGCGGTAAAAAGGTACTTCGCAATAGACCCGCCCCACTGTTTTTCGCAAACGTTCCTCTTGCAGGGCACGCAGTTCTTCGCAAGGCATGCACTCGCACTTTTCATTCCAATACATCTAATGTTCCTCCTCGCCCCTATTTCTTACCAGCTTATAAACCACATCATAAAAGAGCCCACCAGGACTTGTCAATATCACTGTTGGTCTCCGTTCTCCCGCCTTCCATATGGAAGAGGCACAAACTGAACTGAGGGGCGGCGTTGGGGTGGTTGAGGATAAAGATCCATTAAACGGTAAACCTCGGTCGGAAGTTCTGAACAGACCGGGAGGCCAAATTCTTTTAAAACATCGCAGGTAATCGGGTAATCGTGGGTCCACCGTCCCTCGGTAAAAACTTTCGCAATTCGATTTGCTTCTTCTTCACTCATTTTGTCTCTTAAAATTGTGCGCACTGTTTCCTCTACTTGCCGGACTGCTTTTCTTGCGATATCCGCCAGGATCAGGGTTTCATCGTCAGTCTCATTACGGTCCTTCTGCTCAATCGCCTGTAAAATTGAAACAGCCGGATACTTTCCCAATTGAGGATCAACCGGGCCCAGCACCGCGTTTTCGTCCATGACAATTTCATCCGCAGCAAGGGCGATAAGAGTTCCTCCTGACATTGCGTAATGGGGAACAAAAACAGTCACCCTGGCGGGATGCCTACGCAGCGCATAAGCAATTTGTTCTGCTGCCAGAACAAGGCCGCCGGGAGTATGAAGAATCAGATCGATCGGCATATCGTCAGGAGTCAGCCTGATGGCGCGTAAAACCTGTTCGGAATCCTCAATATTAATGTAGCGGCTAAAAGGAATTCCTAAAAAACTTAACGATTCCTGACGGTGAATCAGGCTGACCACCCGGGATTTTCGCTTTGCTTCGATTTTTTTAAAGAGCTGCAGCCTGGTGGCATTCAGATGGTGCTGCTTAATCATGGGAATGAAGCTTACCAGGATCAGAAAGATCCAAAAGAAGTCAAAGGGAGTCATTGCCAACCTCCTGGAAAAATGCTCTTTTTGCCGCGCCACACAAGAACGGGCTCTAATGTTGGCAATTTCTTCTTAAAAAATAAACCCCACAAATGCCGTGGAACCGGGCGTTTTCTGAACCTCGGCTCACGCACGGTGGCACCCTCCTGGCTGCTTCTTGTGTCCCTTCCTCCAGGGCATACATTCCACAGCCAGAGCCCAGGTTCCTCTTGTTTTGGTGTTGGCTCAAAACTCCCTGGTTTCCACGCACATTGCAGGGTTTTAAGTTCTCTCGATACTATCAAAATAATATCACACCATCTCTCCTATTTCAAGAAACTCCAGACCTATTTAGACGTTTTCTCCCGGTAAAGAAGATGGAGTTCTCGAAGCTGTTTCGAAGTAACTGGGGCCGGCGCCTGCGTCAGGAGGCAGGTAGCGCTTTGCGTTTTAGGAAAAGCAATAACATCGCGGATTGTCTCGCGCTCCAGCATCAACATCATTAAGCGATCGAAACCGAAAGCAATTCCCCCGTGAGGAGGTGCCCCCGAATCAAGCGCCTCCAAAAGAAACCCGAATTTTTCATCAATCTCCCCGGGGGTGAGACCGATGATTCGGAAAAGGCGTTCCTGCAAATCGCGACGGTGGTTTCTGATGCTTCCGCCGCCAATTTCAGTGCCGTTTAAAATTAAGTCATATGCCCTTGCTCTCACCTTCTCCGGATCTTTTTCCAGAAAAGTGAGATCAGCCTCACATGGAGCTGTAAACGGGTGGTGAATAGCCTCTAAACGCCCTTGATCCTTATTATACTCAAGAAGCGGGAAATCAGTAATCCAAACAAAGGAAAAAAGGCGGGGATCAATTAAATTTAAGCGCCTCCCCAGCTCAAGCCGTAATTGCCCGAGTACCCTTTCTGCAACTTCCTTCCGGTCGGCGATTAAAAGCAGCAGAGCACCCGGCTGCCCTTCCATTTTTTTCGCAAGAACCTTCAATTCTTGGGAAGTAAAAAACTTCGCAAGCGGAGACTTGATTTCACCGTCTCCCAAAAGAAACCACCCAAGCCCGCGTGCGCCCCAGCTCACAACCAGTTTTGCAAGCTCGTCGAGAACCCGGCGCGAAAAGGCGGTACCTCCAGGGACCGTGATTCCTTTCACGACCCCTCCCTCCTTGACAGCCCTCGCAAAGACCTGGCATGAACTATTCCCTAAAAGCTGCGAAAGATCGACAATTTTCATGCCAAAACGAAGATCTGGTTGCTCGCTCCCATAATAGCTTAAAGCTTCCTGGTATTTTAAACGGGGAAAGGGTATTTCCAGCTCTTTGCCAAGCAGCCGGTAAAAAAGTTCGGCAAGCATTTCTTCCATTAAGCTTAAAATTTCATCTTCGCCGACAAAAGACATCTCCAGATCCAGTTGGGTAAACTCCGGTTGGCGGTCTGCCCTGAGATCTTCATCCCGAAAGCAGCGCGCGAACTGGAAATAACGTTCGAAACCGGCCACCATCAAAATTTGCTTAAACAACTGGGGGGATTGCGGGAGAGCATAAAAGTGGCCGGGATAGATCCGGCTGGGAACAAGATAGTCCCGCGCTCCCTCGGGAGTGCTCCGTGTAAGCATTGGGGTTTCTATTTCCAGAAAGCCCCGCCTTGTTAAAAAATCTCGAATTACCTTTGCTGCTTGATGCCTTAACTCAAAGGCCCGCCAGAATTCGGGACGACGCAAATCAAGATAACGATAGCGCAAGCGGAGCGCTTCATCCACCTCGGCGGCCTCACTGGGGTAAAAAGGAAGTGATTTCGCGGGATTTAGGATCCTCAGGTCCCGTAGAGCCACTTCGACTTCCCCGGTAGGCATATTGGGGTTCTCTGTACCCGGAGGACGGCGTCTTACTTCCCCTTGAACCGCAATTACATACTCGGCACGTACAGCCTGGCCTTTTTCAAAAGCCCGTGCTTCTAAATCGGGGCTCAAGACCGCCTGGACAACACCGCTTCGATCGCGGAGATCTAAAAAAATTACTCCCCCGTGGTCGCGCCTTCTTTGCACCCACCCCATTAAAACTACATCCTGACCTGTATGCCGGCTACGGAGTTCGCCGCACCCACAAGTCCGTCTCAATTCTCCGTTGCTTTCCACTTGCCTTCCTCCCCGCTCCCTATACCCTCGAGAAAATTAAAAAGCACTTTCCGCTGAAGAAGAAGTTGGGTTCCCTCCTTCATGTCCCTCAGGGTTACATTTCCCTCACATAATTCCTTTTCGCCGATAATAATTACATAACGCGCCCCCAATCTTCCCGCAAATTTCATCTGTGCCTTGAGGCTCCGCCCCAAAAAATCTTTTTCTGCCGTGTACCCGGCACGCCTTAATTGGCTCAGAAGAAGCAGGGCTTCTCGCTCTAATTGTTCGGAAAGTCCTTCGCCAGCTGTTGCTACAAAAATTAGTTTTGGCGCTTCCAGCGGAAGCTCGATGCCGGCTTTTTCAAGGGCGAGTAAAACGCGCTCTAACCCCAGAGCGACACCAATTCCGGGTACCGGCGGCCCGCCGCACGCTTCTACCAAATTGTTATAACGCCCTCCCCCCGCAAGGGAATTTTGGGCTCCCAGCGACCCCAGAGATACCTCAAAAGCCGTATGGGTATAATAATCAAGCCCCCGTACCAGGCTTGGATTTGCCTTAAAAGGTATATTTAGGATCTCAAGAAAACGCTGCACCTTTAAAAAATGGACCCGGCAATCGTCGCACAAATAATCTAAAACTTTAGGAGCGCCCCTTCCAACCTCCCGGCATTTGGGAACCTTGCAGTCCAGCAAACGCAAAGGGTTTCGTTCCAGGCGCTCCTGACAAAAAGAACAAAGAGATTCCCGGTAAGGTACAAAGAAGGCATGCAGGGCCTCGGTAAAAGAGGGCCTGCAAATGGGGCAGCCGACACTGTTTAACTCCACCTGAAGTCCGGTTAATCCGAGTTTTCCTAAAAAATCCCAGGTAAGGGAGATTATCTCCGCGTCTACGGCAGGGTCGTGGCTCCCAAAAACTTCGAAGCCAAACTGATGGAACTGCCGGAAGCGCCCGGCTTGAGGGCGGTCATAGCGGAACATGGGGCCCAGGTAATAAAGCTTAACCGGTT
>DAOURU010000177.1 GCA_030627585.1 Bacillota bacterium | reverse complement strand
TGCTGATCGGGATTTAAAATACAAGATCTGGATAAATCCGATTATAAGTTAAACCAGATCGGCAAATCTTTAAAGTAAAGTCAGACTGGAGGAGGAGCAAGGTGAGTCAGAATAAGATCTATGAGGTTGAGCCCCGGATTAAAGAGGCTCTTTTAAAGGCGGCTCCGGAAGGAAGAATTACCTGTCCTGCGGCACGGGAGCTGGCTGATACGCTGGGGGTCTCACCCGCGGTGATTGGCGCCGCCTGCAATCAGCTCAAGATCAAGATCAAAGAATGCGCCCTGGGGTGCTTCTAACAAGCCGGCATGCCGCTTCCATGGCAGGCAGTTTTTAGCGAAGGGGGGTAGGAAATTGAAGACAGAACTCTTTACGGTACTTCCTGTTCATGAAGCAAGAGCAAAAATGGCCCTTTATCTTCCCGCCGATCTGCGGCGGAGCGAACGCCGCTCTCTTTTGGACTGCATCGGGCGACGGCTCGCCCAACCCGTCCTAGCCAAGGAAAATGTTCCGGGATTCCCCAGGTCGACGGTGGACGGTTATGCCGTCCGGGCCCGGGATACTTTTGGCGCTTCTGAGGGTTCCCCGGCCTATTTGCTTGTAAAAGGTGAAGTTAAAATGGGAGCCGGGGCGGGCCTGGAAGCAGGAGTTGGGGAAGCTGTCCAGGTGGCCACCGGAGCCATGCTCCCGCCGGGCGCCGATGCTGTAGTGATGGTCGAGCATACGGAGCCGGCGGGAGCGGAAGGGATAGAAATCACCAGGCCGGTGGGGGTGGGCGACAACGTTATCCTCGCAGATGAAGATATTAAGACAGGCGAGGAAATCTTTCCCCATAACCACTTACTTCGTCCTCAGGATTTAGGATTTCTTGCCGCCGTTGGAGGATTGGAATTGGAGGTCTACGTGCCTTTGCGCCTCGGCATTATTTCGACCGGAGATGAACTGGTTCCCCCCGTGGAGCGGCCCGGCCCCGGGCAGGTGCGGGACGTGAATTCTTATTCTTTATTTGGACTTGCTCTTTCGTACGGGGGAGAGCCGGTGCTTTACGGCCTGGTGAAGGACGATTTCCGGAAGCTCAAGGCGACCCTTGCCAGGGCGCATGCGGAAACCGACCTCGTCCTTATTTCCGGAGGGAGTTCTGTCGGCGCCCGCGATTTAACGGCTCAGGCCCTGGCTGAATTAGGGGAGCCCGGCCTGGTTTTTCACGGGCTGGCGGCCCGGCCCGGAAAGCCTACCCTGGGGGCGGTTAGGGATGGAAAACCGGTCTTTGGACTTCCAGGCCATCCTGCGGCTGCTATGATTGCTTTTGATTTATTGGTGGCGCCTTTACTGAAATACGGTTCCTACCAGAAAACGAGTCCCGGCCTGCCGCCTCTTCCTGCCCTTGTTTCCCGCAGTCTGTCCTCGGCGCCGGGGCGGGAAGATTTCATCCGGGTCAAACTCCGCCGGGAAGAGGGCAAATTATGGGCGGATCCGGTCCTCGGAAAATCCGGACTTCTTTCTCCGATGGTTCAGGGAGACGGCTTTTTCAGGATTCCCCTCGAAAAAGAGGGAGTTGCCGCGGGGGCTCCGGTAGAGGTTTATTTGTTTGGAACAGACTATGTCCTATAAGGTTTTAGTGGGGTATTCTTGCAGCAGAAGCGCCCCCCGGAGACCTGCGTCTCTGGAGGGTGGAATTTAAAGCGCGAGTGGAAGGTATGCCGGCAACATAACTGAAACACCGCGCGCGGAGCGCAAGGATAATCTGTATGTGCGTTATTTTAAGGCAAGGAGGGAGGGAGATGGGTAAGGTAGAACAGCGGTACCTCGAAAATATCCCGCGGGAGGATGCCCTCGCGCGCTACCTGGCGGCCCTCGATGCGCTGGGGGCGCTGGAGCCCGGGCAGCCGGAGCGGATTCCTGTCGTTCAGGCGCGGGGGCGGGTGACGGCGCATCCCGTATTTGCTGCGGTTTCTTCTCCCCACTATCACGCTGCGGCGATGGACGGGATTGCCCTGCATGCCGGAGACAGCTTTGGCGCCGCAGAGACGAATCCCGTCCGGCTCCGGCTCGGGGAAAAGGCATTTGTTGTCGACACCGGCGATCCTCTGCCTGAGGGAACGAACGCGGTAATCATGATCGAGGATCTCCACTTTCCCGAGGAGGGGGCGGTGGAAATTATCGCACCCGCCGTCCCCTGGCAGCACGTGCGGGTGGTCGGCGAGGATTTTGTGGAAACAGAAATGGTGCTTCCCGCCCGCCAGCAAATTCGCCCTTATGATATCGGCGGCCTCCTGACCGCCGGTCTGACCGAAGTAGAAGTTTACCCGAAACCGCGGGTGGCATTAATTCCTACGGGAACCGAACTCGTGGCCCCTGGAGAAAGATTGGAGCCGGGGGCGGTGTTCGAGTCCAACAGCCGGGCGTTGGGGGGGCTTGTGGAAGAGTGGGGCGGGGAATCCCTCTATGGCCCCCGGACCCCTGACGACTACGAGCTTTTAAAAAAGGTGATTCTTGAATTTCTCGAAAAAGTCGAGATGCTTGCAGTGATTGCCGGCTCTTCGGCGGGGCGGGAGGACTACACCGTTTCCCTGCTCCGGGAACTCGGGGAGGTTTACGTCCACGGTGCTGCGATCAGGCCCGGAAAACCCGTGATTCTGGGCTCAATTCAGGGTAAGCCCGTGATTGGCGTACCGGGGTACCCCGTTTCGGCGGCCCTCGCCTTTGAAATTTTTGCGCGCCCGGTTATATATCAAAAACTCGGCCTGCCTGTTCCGGAAAGACCGCGCGTGCAGGCTGTGGTGGGGCGGAAAATCGTTTCCTCTTTAGGCACCGAAGAATTTGTCCGGGTTAAGCTTGGGCGCGTCAGAGATAGGCTGCTGGTTTTAACCCTTCCCCGCGGCGCGGGAACTGTGACTTCACTCGTGCAGGCGGACGGGATTTTGCGGATTCCCCGCCTTTCCGAAGGGTATCAGGCCGGAACCGGGGTAGAGGTAGAACTGCTCCGGCCCCGGGAGGAGATTGCCCGCACTACGGTGGCGGTGGGAAGCCACGACCTGATGCTGGATCTCCTTGCCGACCTGATTCGGAAAAAACGCCCGGGATTTCGTCTCATTTCTTCTCATGTGGGGAGCCTGGGGGGGCTGACCGCCCTCGCGCGGGGTGAAGCCCACCTGGCCGGGGTCCACCTGCTGGACGAAGAAACCGGTGAGTACAATCTTCCCTATGTGAAGCGGATCCTGGGAAGTGAGCCTGCCCTCCTGGTTAACCTTGCTTACCGTCTTCAAGGGATCATTGTCCCGCGGGGGAATCCGCAGGGAATCAAAGGGCTGGCAGACCTCACCCGCCCCGACGTGCGCTTTGTCAACCGCCAGCGAGGGTCGGGAACCCGGCTCCTGTTTGATTACCTGCTGCGCCGGCAGGGAATTTCACCTGACCAAATTTCCGGTTATGAGCGTGAAGAATACACCCACATGGGTGTAACGGCGGCCGTGGCTTCCGGAAGCGCGGGTGCGGGCCTGGGGATCCAGGCGGCTGCCGGGGCGCTCAAACTGGATTTTATTCCTGTCGGAGAGGAGCGTTATGATCTCTGTATTCCCGCTGCGCTCTGGGATGAGGAAGAAGTCTGCCTCATCAGGGAAATCCTGGCCGATCTGGATTTCCGCCGGGCCGCCGGGAGGCTTTCGGGTTACGATTTCCGGGACTGCGGAAAAATTA
>DAOURU010000026.1 GCA_030627585.1 Bacillota bacterium | reverse complement strand
CCTAAAATGATCTCAGCCAGTTAAGCCCAAAGGGATTAAAAATTAGCTCGAAGGGCCTGGCTCTTTGGACTCCCAGGCGGGCCTCCACTTCGTCCATGCGACGGTTGACTTCCGCTGCGATCAGAGCGGCGATCCGCGATTCCTGCCCGAAATCGTAACGCCGGGCCAGGTGCTGGACCTGGTAGTTTTCCGGGGTGTCCCCACACGGGGCACCGCAAAGGTGTTGGGAATGGATGCTGTGAAAGAGAGCCACAAAATCAAGAGGGATGTCGGCTATCTAGCCGGTGAGGTCGACTATTACGAAGGGATGACCGTGGGGGAGCTGCTGGAGTTCACCGCCAGGTTTTACGAGAAAGACTGCCGCAGGCGCACCGAAGAGCTGCTGGAGATCTTTCAGTTAGACACTGGGAGAAAGATTTACACCCTCTCCCTGGGGAACAAGAGGAAGCTCGGGATCATCCAGGCGCTTCTCCACGAGCCCAGGCTGCTGATCCTCGACGAACCCACCAGTGGCCTCGATCCCGTGATGCAGAGGCGCTTTTTCGACCTCCTCAGGGAAGAGCAGAAAAAAGGAAGAACAATCTTCTTTTCCTCCCACATTCTCAGTGAGGTGCAGAGGCTCTGCCACAGGGTGGGGATCATCAAGGAGGGGAGGATCCTCAAAATCGAGGAGGTAGAGAAGCTACGCGGCAGGCAGTTCCGCAAGGTGCGGGTCACTTTCGAGGGCCGGCAAACCCCGAGTATTGATGTGGCAGGAGTGAACCACCCCGAGGAGAGAAACGAGACATTGCACCTGCTTTTTGACGGCGATATCAACGAACTTCTGCGCTTTCTCACCAGGTACCGGCTTGCCAGCCTGTGGCTGGAAGAACCGACACTTGAAGAGGTGTTCATGCATTACTACGAAAAGGGGGAAGAACGTGACTAACATCTTCTTTCGGGAGCTTAAAGCAAACTACAGGGCACTGCTGGTTTGGGCACTTACCCTCGCTCTGCTGAATTTGCTGATGATGTATGTCTATCCGGCTTTTGCCGCTGAGACCGAAGAACTGGAAAGTCTGGTGAGGATGCTTCCGGAAGGGATGTTGAAAGTTTTCGGACTGGACAAGATCAGCCTTGTCGATCCCCTCGGCTTTTACGCTACGAAAGCCTACTTTATGGTGACTCTCTTTGGAAGCATTTTCGCCGTTGTTCTCGGTTCCACAATTCTCCTCAAGGAAGAAGATGAAAAAACTGTCGAGTATTTGCTGGCCAGGCCGGTCACCAGGAACCAGGTGCTGACGGGGAAGGTCTTGACCTTCTCCGTCCTCCTGCTGGTTTTTAATGTGATCATTGGGCTGGTCACTTACGGTGCTTTCGAGGTTTTCGATGTCGGCACGTATTCCCGTTCTGTTTTGGCCTATTTGCTTGCTGCTCCCCTGTTCGCTCACTTCACCTTCGCCAGCCTGGGCCTCCTGGGATCGCTGTTTTTCCCCAGGAGGAAATCTGCTTCCTCGGCGGGCATCGGTTTCGTTATTGTGCTCTATTTCTTCTATGTGCTGGCATCCCTTACCAAAAAGGTGGAGTTTTTCCGCTACCTCTCTCCTTTCTATATATATGGATGCCGTTGAAATCATTCTGGAAGGGAGGATCGACCCTCTGAACGTCTCGATCTTGCTGGCGGTGTCTGCTGCTGCCCTTTTGCTTGCTTACAGGTTGTATCAACACAGGGATATTCTGATCTGACGGGGGTGAGGTCAAGTGCTGACAAGAGGAAGGGACAGGTTGCCACTTCCTCGCGATGACGGAAAAGCCTGGATCCAAGAATCCCCACTTCGCCGACCTCCTCATCTGCCGCGCCCTTTCGCAGCGCTCCGGCCAAGTTTCCCTCGCTCCCCTCGACGACAGCCTCGAGCTCCGCGCCCACAAGGTCGTCAAGAGGCGCTTGCTGAAAACCCCCAAGAGAAAACCCTGAGATATTTGGTATAATAACCGCAGGGAAAGGAGTGAGGATTGATGCGGCAAAGGTTTAAAGTCATTCTTGAGTGGAATGAAGATGACGGTGGCTACACTGTGACCGTCCAGCGTTGCCCGGATGTATTACAGAAGGGGATACCATTGAGGAAGCTCTAAAGAATGTTCAAGAAGCCATTACTGGATACCTCGAAGCCTTAAAGCCCAAAAGGCAACCGTTTCCTCAGGATCCGAGACTTTTTGTGGGTGAGGTTGAAGTTTCCTTATGACGCGTCTCCCTAGAGTAACGGGTAAAGAAGTGCTAGCGGCTCTGCTCCGTCGCGGTTTCACTCGCGTTAAAAAGTATTCTTCGCCAGGCTGGACTCACCGGAGAAGAGTTTGCTGATTTGCTTTGAAGACATACGGCCTTCTAATACTAATCTATTATGTTCAATCTTACCGATGCTCCCGGAAGAAACTGCTCTTGTTCCCAAAAATCCAACAGAGAAATTTCCCAGTCAGGGGCAGGGTCTTCCCACGGCAGTTTTGCAAAGAGTCTAGAACGTCAGTTTTGGCTTTCTTGTATTCTTCAGTTTGTCCTTAACCATTCTCTCTTTAACTATTGACTTCATTTCCTGCAAAAATGTTTGGACATCGTTCCTGAAAGAAGCATCCAGTTCCGGCAGTGCCAGCAGGTGAACCAGGACACGTTCGGGGATCAGGTTGAATCCGTAGATATTCCCGACCTTGTGCCTGAAACTCCGCAGGTCGTCCAGCTTGCTGTATGTGGTTTTAGAAATGACCCGCAGCCGGACACCAGGGACCTCTATTTTCATCTGATCCAGCAGAGACTTGTGCCAGCTTTCGCCTTTAGGCAGCCTTTCATCTATTTCTGCTGCAATCCTTTTGAAAATGCGCTCTACACCGCTGTAATAATCCTGAATCATGCCTGCTGCTCCACGTAGCACGACTTCATCAAGAATTTTCTGCCGCGCAGACGATTCGTCGAAGAAGCCTTTATCCTGAAGAATTGAACATATTCGGCTCAACCCCTCAATTTCTTCTTTTATTTCAGCCTCCAGGTAGACCAGTGTTTTCAAAGTCAACACGTCAGTTTAACACCTCTTTCCATTATGGCGTGTCTCATCTGCTCGCTCACCTCATCTGCAAAAAGCACATCCACCGGATACGGTGCTGCGAGATTCTCTATTTCGAGGGCGATTTCCCGTTTTTGGGACTCCGAAAGGCTGCCGCAGATTAGAAGGTCTATATCTGACCGGTCATGCACCCGACTTTTCACTAGGGACCCAAAAAGGTAGACGCTTACACAGTATTTCCTGCTAACAGAAGCTGCTATTTTTTT
Source organism: Bacillota bacterium (assembly GCA_030627585.1). Taxonomy (GTDB): domain Bacteria; phylum Bacillota; class DSM-12270; order Thermacetogeniales; family Thermacetogeniaceae; genus Ch130. Next base: position 6,131 of record DAOURU010000026.1, on the reverse strand, counting down.
TGCCCTTGAGATCATCTGGTCGATTCGCTCCTGAGCCAAAACCTCTACCTCTAAAGCCAACCAGTCGCGAATCTCCGTGCACTCGTGTTCCTTATCTTTTCCAAGCACGAACAGTCACCACCTTTGATCTGTGACTTGGAAGACTGTTAAGGCAGTTCTTGCGTTTATTCTACCACATGGAGGAGGTAAAAAGACAAATATTTTGTCTGCATCTCGTCATCGCCAGAAATGCCGTTGTTAAACCATTTTTCACTTTTGAAAGGAGCAAATTTGGGGGCCAACTGATAAACTCAGGTAAAAGTAAAACATGTCAAAAAATGGCAGGAGCGAAAACAAAAAAGGCTGAGACCCTAAAATGATCTCAGCCAGTTAAGCCCAAAGGGATTAAAAATTTTCCTTTTTCCTAGCGGCGACGCAAAAAGGCGGGAATGTCAAGATCTTCTGAAGTAAAAGACCTTAAATCGATTACCTCAGAATCTTTTGCAACCGGTTTGGCATCAAATCCTGTTGCAATTACGGTTACCCTTACTTCATCATCAAGGTTCTCGTCAATAACTGCACCAAAAATGATATTTGCTTCAGGATCTGCGGCCTGGGCAATAATCTCCGCGGCTTCGTTTACCTCAAACAGGCCCAGGTTGGGACCTCCGGTAATATTTAAAAGAACTCCCTTCGCCCCCTCAATGGAGGTTTCCAACAGGGGGCTTGAAATCGCAATCTGGGCCGCCTCGGAAGCCCGATTTTCTCCCCGCGCACTGCCAATTCCCATTAATGCTGAACCTCTTTCCAGCATGATTGTTTTTACATCCGCAAAATCCAAATTAATCAAACCAGGCACAGCAATTAAGTCCGAGATTCCCTGTACTCCCTGTCTTAAAACGTCGTCCGCGATCTGGAAGGCCTCGTTGATAGAAGTATTCCGGTCCACAACCTGAAGAAGGCGGTCATTGGGAATAGTGATCAAGGTATCAACCTTGGATTTTAATTCTTGAATCCCCTTTTCCGCCTGGCTGGCCCGTTTTCGACCCTCAAAGGTAAAAGGACGCGTCACAACCCCAACCGTAAGCGCTCCCAATTCTTTCGCAACTTCAGCAACAACAGGCGCCCCTCCGGTACCTGTTCCTCCCCCCATGCCTGCAGTAACAAAAATCATATCTGCGCCACGCAACGTCTGCATCAATTCTTCTCTGCTTTCCTCGGCGGCTTTAAACCCAATTTCCGGATCGGCTCCGGCACCCAGCCCTTTTGTTAACTTCGCACCAATTTGAATCTTGTGTTCCGAAAGTGATAAACTTAAGGCCTGGGCGTCGGTGTTTACAGCAACAAAGTGAACACCCTTGAGTCCCGCCTGAATCATTCTGTTTACCGCATTGTTCCCTCCACCGCCGATTCCAATCACTTTAATATCAGCAAATTGATTGACCTCGAGTTCTAATTCCAGCATCTCCCCGTTAACCCCTCACTTCCTAAAAAAGATCTTTAAATATTTTTTTCGCTTTACTAATTAGCCCCTTCCAAGACAACAATTCAGTTTCCTCTCTTATATAACTTCGTTTTTTCGCTCCGTACAACAATAATCCTATCCCGGCTGCAAAAACTGGACTGCTAATTACATCAACAAGGCCACCCACAGCCTCAGGATAACCCATCCGAACCGGCCTTTGCAGTTCTTCGGTTGCCAGTTCAACAATCCCGTCAGTTAAAGCCGCACCCCCTGTTAAAACAATTCCCCCCGGGAGTAATCCCTGGTACCCCGATCTCTCTAATTGATTCTTAACCAAACCAAGAATTTCCTGCACCCGGGGTTGAATAATATTTGCAATCGTTCTTCTGGAAACGCGGCGGGTATCTTTCCCCCCAACGCTGGAGATCTCAACATATTCGCTGTCGGATGTTAAAGCCGGCAGGGTACAGCCATGGTCTTTTTTAACAATTTCTGCTTGAGTTAGCGGAGTTCTTAAGCCTACCGCAAGATCGCTCGTGATATAATCACCACCTACGGGCAGAACACAGGTAAACCAGAGGGAGCCTTGCTCAAAAAGAGCAATATCAGTTGTACCACCTCCAATATCCACAACAACTACACCCAATTCCTTCTCCGCTGGGAGAAGAACAGCTTCTCCCGAAGCATATGCATTTAAAACAAATTCCTGGACATGAAAACCTGCCCGTTCGCAACACTTCAGAAGATTCTGGATTGCGGCGTGGGTACTGGTAACGATGTGGGTTTCTACCTCAAGGCGTGACCCCAGCATACCAACAGGATCAAGGATATTATCATTTCCATCAACAATAAATTGGCGCGGAATGACGTGGAGAATCCGCCGGTCAGGAGGGAGAGCAATGACCCGCGCCGCCTGAAGCACTCTCTCAACATCTTCTTGAGCAATTTCCTGCTCCGGGTTCGAAACCGCAACAACACCCCGATTATTGAGAGATGAAATCGTTGTCCCCGTAATGCCAACGTACCCCCCCTCAATAGGGCGTCCACTCATTTGCTCCGCCTTTTCGATCGCCTCTTCAATCGAACGGACAGTATTTTCAATATCTATAACAGCTCCCCTTCGAATCCCGGTCGAGGAAGCAGTTCCGAAACCCAGAATCTGAAGTTGTTCATCTAACCCAATTTCTCCTACAATTACAGCAACCTTCGTGCTTCCTACATCAAGGCCGACGATTGTGTTTCCCCGGGCCAATCGCTGCACCTCCACCCGGTTTTTTACTTAAAAGGAAAATTCAACGTAAATCAATATTTCCCTTTTCTTTTAATCCAGTTGAAACACTTTTTTCTCTTTTCTGTGCTTTGTTTTCAAGGTATTTTACTGCAGGGGCTTGAACCGTCCTGATGTCGACATATTCAACCGCTTCGGCGTTTTTTAGGCTTCCCAGAAAAGAAACCGCGAGACGGAATTTTTCGGGCAAATTTTCGGGGGTTCCCAGTAAAACTGGAATCCCTTCTCTGCTGTAGCCTCTGATGTGATCAGGTACGGCAAGATTCACTTCCGAAAAAAAGGATTGCACATCTCCGTCAAGAGCAGTTAAAACTTTCACTAAACTACGATTTCGGCTCACCTGCTCACCCAAAGCGGTCGAGCTTGGTGTTAAACCTGTAATAATGGGAAGATCATAAGGCTCGAGGGAGGTAATTTTATCGACGCAGAATCCCTTCTGATCAAGGACAAGAAAGTTATGATCAATTAAAAACAAAGCCCGCGGCTCTCTTTCCTGGAGTTTAATTAAGACGGTTTGCGGCAGGTGCCGTTTTACCTCTACCCTTTCAATTAAAGGGTGCGCCAGAAGGCGTTTTTTCGCCTGTGCCAAATCTATCTGGAATAAATTTCTCCCTTTGCTCAAACCGCTCTTTTTGGTTACCTCGGCTGAGGATAAGCGTTTCAGCCCCTGAACCTCGATATTTTTCAAGGCAAAGAAGGAGGATTGGCTGAAGCAGTACAAGCCTAAGACGCCGACCGTGCAAACCAGAATTTTATTTAATGTACGTAAAAATTTATGCAAATCCTGCTGTTTATACTTCCGGCGGAAGCTGCAAGAACGATGCAAGGCCTGTCCCCTCCCATGCGAAAAAAATCTAAGAAATCATCTTTGACGCCTGATATCGGCTCCCAGCAGCCGGAGTTTTTCTTCGAGTCTCTCGTAACCCCGGTCCAAATGCTGAAGACCTTCAACAATTGTGGTATTTTCCGCGGCTAACCCGCCCAAAACCAGAGCCGCGCCCGCCCTGAGATCCGTGGCTTCTACGGCTGTCCCTGTTAAGCTCGGAACTCCTTTTATTATTGCACTTCGCCCTTCAACATGAATTTGGGCCCCCATCCGCCTTAATTCACCAACATGTTGAAAACGGTTTTCAAATATATTTTCGGTAACTATACTCGTTCCTTTAGCCAAACTAAGAAAAACCATCATTTGGGGTTGCATATCTGTCGGAAAGCCAGGAAAGGGGAAAGTACGGATATCTAAAGGATTCCATCTCTCGACCCCGGTCACGTGGATCTGATCGTCTTCTTCTCTGATTTTTACACCGGCCTCTCGCAGTTTCGCAGTAACCGGTTCCACATGTTTCGGAATTGCGTTTTTAATCAGCACTTCACCCCGCGCCAGGGCGGCAGCTACCATAAAAGTTCCTGTTTCAATCCGATCCGGAATTACGCGGTAAGAGATTTTCCGCTCCAGCGAGGATACGCCATCGATGCGGATGGTATCCAGGCCGGCGCCTTTGATGCGTGCCCCCAGCTTATTAAGAAAGTTCTGAAGATCAACGATTTCCGGTTCCCGCGCGGCGTTTCGGATAATTGTTGTACCTTCAGCTAAAACAGCGGCCGTCATAATATTTTCTGTGGCCCCAACACTGGGGAAATCCAGGTGAATTTCAGTCCCCTTTAAACGCGGTGCTTCTGCCTCAATAAAACCGTGTTTCTCTTGAACCCGCGCGCCTAATGCCGCAAATCCTTTTAAATGCAGATCCATAGGACGCGAGCCGATTGTGCATCCGCCCGGGTAGGACGCCTTGACCTTGCCGTAACGTCCCAGCAGCGAACCCATCACCAAATTGGAGGCACGCATCCGCCGCATTAAAGCAGGGGGAACCTCCGGAGAACAGATCGTAGTGGGATCCACTTCGATCAGATCACGGTTCCACGTAACTTTTGCCCCCAGGGCTTCCAATACTTCTTTAATGGTTTTTACGTCATCCAAATGGGGAACTCCCTCAAGCACAAGCGGACTCTTATTTAAGATGCAGGCTGCAAGAATGGGAAGTATGGCGTTTTTCGCGCCGCTGATTGTGACAACCCCTTTTAACTTGACGCCTCCGGAAATGATTAATCTTTCCAATCACCTCACCCTTCCTCCCCCACCAACCGTACCTCAGGCTTCAAACTAACTCCAAATTTATTCTTAACCCGTTCTTGAATAATTTCCATCAGTGCAATAATCTGGCTTGCAGTTGCATGGCCCCGGTTCACGATGAAATTCGCGTGTTTCCAAGAAACCTGGGCATCTCCGACGCTAGAACCCTTGAGGCCCGCCATCTCGATAAGCCGCCCGGCGTAATGGCCTGGCGGATTCCGAAAAACACTTCCTGCAGTAGGCATGTCTAATGGCTGGCTTTTTCTGCGAGAGGCAAGATTATGCTCCATGCGCTCGGCAATCGAGGCAGCCTGAGCCGGATTTAAAAGAAGAACCGCTTTTAAAATAATCAAGTTCTCTCCCTGCAAAGAGGACCGCCGGTAGCCGAAAGATAGTCGTGCATGGTCCCAAACCTTTCTTGCTCCATGAAAATCAACAGCTTGCACTTCTCGAACAAGATCCCCCAATTGCTGTCCAAAGGCCCCCGCATTCATTGCCAGGGCGCCACCCAGGGAAGCAGGAATCCCGAGGGCGAACTCGAGCCCGCTCAGTTCCAAACGAAAAGCCAAACGCGCCAGGTGAGGCAAGAGGATGCCCGCCCCGGCCTCAATTTTATTTCCTTTTACCTTGTAAGCCGCGAGACCTCCGGCTATTTTCAGAGTTAAACCCCTAATCCCGCCATCTCTAACTAAAATATTGGAACCGTTGCCAATTACTGTAACCGGGAGGCCGTACTTTCCGGCATAGTCCAACCCTTGTATCACGTCAGCTTCGGTTTGCGGAATTAAAAGGAGGTCTGCAGGCCCCCCCACCCGCCAGGTAGTATGCTCTTTCATAAGTTCCCGGGGGAGCACCTGCCCTTTTATCTTCTGTCCCAGTTCCTGAGCTAGCTTTGTCCAGTCCATAACACCCTCTGAAGACCCCGGTCTTTTTGACCTGATCTTTCCTTTAAGTTCCGGGCAAGATTTTGTCCTACAGTCCAGACATTTCCGGCCCCAACTGTAAGAATTAAGTCACCCGGCCGGTGCTCCTGCAGGAGGAATTCTTCTACAGTTTTCAGTTGTCCCAAATAAACGACATTCTGTTTGTTTTTCTTGAGTGCCTGCACAATTAAGTCGGCAGTAACACCGTCAAGAGGTTTTTCCCCCGCCGCATAAATATCCGTAACAATGACGAGGTCGGTTCCCCGGAAGGCTTCGCTGAATTCTTCTTTGAGAAAATAGGTCCTGGTATAGCGGTGGGGCTGAAAAACAACAATCGTGCGCCGG
>DAOURU010000073.1 GCA_030627585.1 Bacillota bacterium | reverse complement strand
AGAACAGAGCGCTTCCCCGGCTTCTCTCTGCTTTTTTCGAACCATCTTCAACCCTCCGTAGAATAAAGCTTTTCCTTTTCTCTTTTTTCTCGGGTTTTGCGGGTACAACCGCATCTAAATCCGACGGTCAACCAAAAGCCTCCCCAGCATCTTTTCCGCTACCGTCTCAGCTGGAACCGCGTAAGTACCTTTCACCAGGGCCTCTTTAATTTCCCGCACGCGCTCTTCCCGCACGTCAGGCGCTTCTTGAACGGCTTTCCGCGCCTCCTGGTAAAAAAGCGCCTCTTCCGAAAGCTCCGCCCGATCTGCACCCTCCTCACGAACAACCTGCGCTTCGGCGGGGGAACGCTGCTCCTGAGGCCCCTTTATCTGCCGGGCTCCGTATAAACGGAGGACAACCTGTATCTGCTGGCTTGAAACAATCACCGCGGTTCCCTCCTTTCTCTTTTGATCCTCTCTTCTTTTCCTGCTTTAACCGGATTTGCACGCCAAAGGAACCAACAGGCACTTTGCGATCCGATAATTTCTTTTTGTTTGAGTATCGAAAAAAAGAAACCGTCCCTTGAGTCTTGTCTCCTTCGGCACCAGCCGTTTTTAGTGAAACAGCTCTTTTTTCTTCAGCTTTCCCCGCGCATTTGCTTTTTTTAAAAGGAACTCAGCGGCGCGTTTTGCGGTAGCGGTCTGCCGTATACATCTTCCCTTTTTGACGCAAGCCCGGCTCCGGGCGCCGGATAAGAGGCGCCTCCTCCTCAGCCGGAGGCCTCGAAGCGCCTGCTTCCCTTAAAGAACTGCTTAAAACCGCCTGGCACCCCGCACAGAAACGACCGCTCGAAATAGGCTTGCCGCAACTTTCGCATTCCAAAAGATGCTTCCCGCCTATCGGAACCAGCCTCCCCGCCCGGAGAAAAAAAATAATTTTTTCCTCGGCAACACCCGTGGCCCGGCTTATTTCAGAAATCGTAGCCCCGGTGTTTTCTTCCAGATATTCTTCTACTTTGTTAAAAGAAGCCTCTTCTTTTTCTATACAGGCCGGACAAAGATTGCGGCTTATAAAAGTGAATACCTTGCCGCAGTCGGGGCAATTTCGCAATTCCATCTCTTTTACCCCCACCTCTCAACCCTGCCCGTTCGGGCGAAATTCTGGAAAATGTCACTCGGAAAGGATCCAGGACCCATTTTTAGTATACCAGAAGAAGACAAACCCTTCAACAAAAAATTTCCTGCCACCCTTTTCCAGAAAAGCAAAGAAAATAACCGTTACCCGAGAAAGGCCGCGATGATCCCCACCAAAAAGATACCATCAAATATTCCCGCCCCTCCGATGCTGACCATTTGCGCCCCCAGGTTTTGAATCGCCCGCCAGTTCAAAAGATCGGCGCCGATCAGGGTCCCCATCGTCCCAGCCACATAGGCGACAGGAGCAAACTGCCCGGCAGGAGCAAAAAGGAGGGCGGCCGCTGCTGCAACTAAAGGAGGGATAAAGGCAGGCATCACGATCCCGACCCCGGGCTGCGGCCGGGCCATCAGCTTGGTCACAACAGTGACGACGATCAGAGCGAGCAATGTAGGCGCCAGCGGGGATCTGGTGAGCAGGAGGTACAATGAAAAGAGGACAGGGAGTCCGGCCCCGCCGACATTAAAACAGATCACCTGCTCCTGAACAACAGGCGGATAGTAAAAGAAAAGAAGGGGAAGAGGGAGCACCCGGCGCTCCCGGACAATGCGGCGGCGGGAAAGGGGAATGTTGATCAGGCTTCCCAGCACCGAAGCCGTCAAAAAGAGCATTGCTCCCTCTGGGGAAAGCCCGAGGCGCGCAAAGGAAAGAGCCGCCACGTTAAAAAAGAGGAGCAAAAGCAACAAAGGAATCATGAGAATCAAAAAGATGAAGGGCACTACTGCACAACCTCCTGCCTCTTCGGAGTTTGGGAAATCACCCGCGCCCTCACGGCTGAAAAGACTACCCCCAGCGCAGCCGCTCCGGCAGCAAAAATGAATACCGCCTGCCACCCGTGTAAAAAGGCGGCCACTTGCTGCGCCGGCGCGGGTTGGATAACCCCCTTCAGGTGCGCCTGCCGGACGCTCGAAAACAACAGGACGACAACGGCAGTCCCAATAATCATCCCGATATTGCGGACGAGGGCGTTAACCCCTCCAGCCACACCCAACTTCATCGAGGGGACCGAACCCATCACAGTACTATTATTCGGAGACTGAAACATCCCCATTCCCAGGCCCAGTATCCCCAGGCGAAGGGCAATATCCAAATACGAAGCCTCGCTTCCTAAAAAACCAAGTGAAAGAAGAGCCGGAATATTAAGCAAAAGCCCTCCTGTCGTCAAGCCGACGGGGCCCCGGCGGTCGGAAAGCCAGCCGCTCAAAGGGGCGGTAACAGCCATTACCAGAGGGTACGGGCTCATCAAGAGGCCAACCTGGTACGGGGGAAACCCGAGCACCTCTTCCAAATAAAAGGGGCCGAGCAGCATCAACCCCGCCATAGACAAAAAGGCCATAAACGCCGCCGCGAGCGAAGTGCTGAAAAGAGGAAGACGGAACAGTTCCAAATCCAGAAGAGGGTGGGGCTGCTTTCTTTCCCACGAGATAAAAACCGCAAAAGCAGCCGCCCCTGTCAGGGCCAGTCCCCAGCGCAAGAGAGAAGTCCCGACTCCGGATAAAGCCAGCAGGAGCATGATAATAGAAACGGCGAAAAGGAGGGCGCCGGGATAGTCAAATCCTTCCTGGCGGTGCGCCGGAGCATCGTGAGGAAGGAGCCACAGGGCGGTCAAAAAGGCCAGGGTGCCCAGCGGGATGTTAATGAAGAAAACCCAGCGCCAGCCCAAAACATCAACCAAAAATCCCCCCAGCACAGGCCCCAAAAGAGCGCCGATCGCCACAACACTCCCGACAATGCCCAGCGCCCGGCCTCTCTCTTCCGGAGAAAAGGTTGCGATAGTAATCGCCATCCCGTTGGCCATGGGCATGGCCGCGCCGAGCGCCTGAATGACGCGGCCAGCCAGCAAGACGAGAAAGTCGGGAGCGAGGCCGCATATTAAAGAACCGGCCATCAAAACAAGGAACCCGCCTGTATAAATCCGCTTTCTTCCAACCAAATCCGCAAGCCGTCCTGCTACAAGCAAGGTTGCCGAGACGGTCACGAGAAAAGTGAGGATCACCCACTGCAAAACCTGAAGGTCAAGGCCCAGCGCACGGGAGATGGTGGGTAGGGCGACATTGACAATGCTGGCGTTGACGACTGAGATGAAGGTCCCAAAAGCAATGCTGGCCAGGATCCACCACCTGCGGTGCGCGAAAGCGCCGGGAGCCTTATGCCCCGTGCGGCCCGTGTTTTCTGAAGGGATCGAGTTTTGCTGCTCACACAGTAGCCTGCTAATTTCCAATTTGGTTTGCCTCCTGCTCGCTTTGTTCTCTGATTACTGCAGTAGCAAGGGTTGCCACATAAACAAAGGGGACCCCGGCTGCTCTGAGGGTGCGGCTGCATTCTCCGGCGGTGGCGCCGGTTGTATAAACATCGTCTACGAGCAGCACCCCTTTCCCCCGGAGCCGGGCAGCGTCTTCACCGGCCGTAAAAACACCGGCCAGGTTTACCCTGCGGCCCGCACGCGAGAGAGTAGTCTGGCTGGTCGTCTCTCTGGCGCGGAGCAAAGCCCTGTCAACGAGAGGAAGCCTCAGCTCCCGGGCGATGACCGCCGCAAGCAGGGCAGCCTGATTAAACCCGCGCTCCTTTTCCCGGTTGGGATGCAGGGGAACCGGAACGATCCCCGCAAGCTCACGGGAGGGAAAGAGATCCTTGACAAGGGCGGCCGTCAAAATCCCGAGAGGGGAGGCCAGCTCCTGTTTTCCCGCAAATTTATAGAGATAAAGGGCATCGCGTACAGGCCCTTCGTAAGGCGCGACCCCCCGCGCAAGGACAAACGGCGGCTCCTCCGCCCGGCAGTCCCGGCAGAGTCCACCCGTCTGCGAAATCGCCCTGAAGCGGCCGCAGCGGGGGCAAATTTCCATTCCCTGTGCAAGCGCCGCCCAGGCCTGCAAACAGGTCGGGCACAACTGCCGTGAGGCCCCTGGCCTTTCGCACAAGGGGCAAACAGATCCGGGTGAAAAGAGGAACTCTTGAATTATGTCAACAAAATCCCTTAAGACCATGACTCCCTGTCTCTTTCTTTAGAATCTCCTGCAACTCGGAAGGATAACCGGGACGCAAAAAACCGGCACGAAAGGCCTCGGCATTCAAGGCCCGGATCTGCGCCCGCGCCTCCTCCATCTCCCGGCTCACGCGGGGAGCGAGGAACCAGACCTCCCCGGCAGGATAAGAAGGGCTCCGTCCGCAGCGTCCGGCGATCTGAACGAGGGTAGGTGTATCAAAAACAGCAGCTTGATCCGCATTTAAAACGAAAACGTGGACCCGGGGCACGGTCACGCCCCGCTCCATAATGGTTGTAGTCACAAAGACGGGAAACTTTCCCGCGCAAAAGCGCTCCCTTTTCTGACAACGGCCCTCGTCCCCGGCATGGCTCCACTCAATCCAGTTGGGCGAAAAATTTTCTAAAGGGGGTTTTCCTGCGGCTGCGCGCAGAGCCTCCCCTACGGTCCTTGCAAGCTCTACCGTGGGGACAAAGAGAAAAATTCGCGCCCTGAACCTTGTTACGGTTTCTTTGATTAAAGCAAGAAGATCCCTATGAAGGACGCGCCCCCGCGGGGTTGTGCGCAGGGGCTGAATCCTTAAAAAGCGGGGCTCCGGCAGCGGGAAACCGTGCGGCCGGGCGGGAATCTTAATTATGTCAACTATACCGCGCCGCGCCCGGTCCAGAAGCCGCTTCTCGGGAGTCGCCGTAAGGTAAATGACCTTCCCGCCGGGCCGGCGCGCCTGCGCCACCCCATAGTAAAGCATCCTGCTCCCCGGATACGGAAAGGCGTCCCCTTCATCGAGGATCACCAGATCAAAGTGCCCGCAGAACCGCAGGGTCTGGTGGGTCGTTGCAACAACTAAAGGGGTTTTCCTGCTTTGATTTCCGCTCCCTCCGTAAAGCGCAGAGACCTGCTGATTCCGAAACGCCCGCGCCAGGCGGGGCGCCACTTCCAGCACGACGTCCCGCCGGGGCGTGGCAAAGAGCACCTTCTTCCCCCCGGCCAGCGCCTGGCCGATCGCCGGGAAAACAACCTCCGTTTTCCCGGCCCCGCAGGCGGCCCAGACAAGGCATTCCCGGTCAGGATCCGCCTCTGCTTCGAACCGCAGCAGGGCGCGGACGGCAGCCTCCTGCGGGGCGGTAAAGTTAACCTCCAGGCGAAAACGCACCTTTTGCTCTTTTTCCCGTTCTAAGCCCGGCCCCTTATTTTTCCCGCGCCCTCCCGTTGCCTGCAATCCCGCTGCCGCTTCTTGCAATCCCGCTGCCGTTTCTTGCAAATCCGGCAAATCGAGCCGCCCCGGTCCGGGCTTGAAATTCGAGCTCCAAAAATCTACTGCCCTGCAGGGGCGGCCCGGCAGGACGGAATCCGGGGCCTGAAAATTGAGCGGGCGGCAAAAAAGTCTCCCGCATTTCTCCTTACTTTGAAACGGGAAAGCTTCTTGATCAAGGAAAATCCCCAGCACCGGGGCAAGCCGGGCAAAGAAGCCGGGCGCCGGGACAGGCGCTGAAAGACCGGCTTCGGTCTGTTCCGCGGTGTAGAGAGGCTCGCAAAGACTCAATCCCCCCATGATCAAACATTCCGGGCAAACACAGCACCCCTCGCTGCCGCAGCTCCGGCAGGCCCTCGCACGGGGGATCCCCTCCCAGCCGCAGCGCTGGCAGCGCACCAGATTCCCCTTGCGGGGAAGAAGGGCAGGAAGCAGGAAAATCCTTCCGCCCAGGCACAATACCTGCAAAATCCTGGCCAGACGCTTGCCCTGGGCCCCGCTCCCCAGGCCAAGCAGGCGCGCAATCTCCCGCCTCCGCAGGAGCCGTCCTGTAAGCAGGCTTACTGCTTCCTCAAGTTCATCTTTTGCAAAAAAAGACCCCCCTTCGAGTTCCGCGGCAGCGGTCTCCCGGAAAAACGCAGGCCGGAGACCCGCAGGGGAGCCGCCCGTGAAGAGGCTGTTTAAAAAGCGCCGCAGT
>DAOURU010000321.1 GCA_030627585.1 Bacillota bacterium | reverse complement strand
CAACTATTTAGAAAATATTTTCGGGCGCCAGGAGGCGGCCGCCGCCGGGGTTGAAGAAGGAGTCTTTTTAAACCTGAAAGGAGAAGTAGCCGAAGGGACGATCAGCAATGTCTTTCTGGTTTTCGATCCCAACCTTATGATCACACCGCCGCCAGAGAGCGGGCTTTTACCCGGAATTACCCGGGAAATTATCCTTGTGCTCGCCAGTAAGCTTGGATTTTCCGTTGCAGAGAAGATCATTTTGCCCCGAGATTTTAAAGCAGCCAGTGAGGCCTTCCTCACCAACTCCCTCCTTGAGGTAATGCCTCTCATCTCGCTGGACGGGGTTCCTGTCGGTGCAGGAAAACCAGGGCCGGCTGCCTTAAAGTTACGCAATGCTTACCGGGATTGCGTGCGACAAAACCTTTTTTAAATTAAACTGCCTGCCCGCTTCTACCCGGGCTGTTGCCCTCCAACAAAGTTAGGCAATCTTTTATCTGAGTGCAGGAAATTAAGTTCAGAAAAAGAAATCTTTTATTAAATCTACTTACTTTTGCCCAGCCGGAAATAGGAGTGGCAGGTCCCGTGATTTCCTACACCGTTCAGCACGTCTTGATTTTGCGTCTTCTCATGTGTTATTCCTTTAAGTCCGCCCGCTCTCTTCATAACCTCCTTTTTTTGGTTAGTGCTGAAAAAATGGACCGGCAGCAGCTCGGTTTTTACGACTTTATCCGCACCAGGACCGGCGCCCACAGCCGGGTCATCCAGCGCATTCTGGAAGATTTAAAAAAGGAAAGACTTTATGAGCGGCCCGGCTTGCGGATTACCGACAAGGGAAGAACTATTTACGCAAACCTGGGCGCCTCCCTTAAACCCTTTTCCTCCTTTTGGAATTTATGCATCGAGATCGTAGATCGCTATGGGGGTAATCCCGAAAATTTAAATAAAGCCGTCTTCTATCACCTTGCCTTCAGGCGCGCCAGAATAGGAGAGCGAATTTTACTTCCTTAGAGATGTTTCTTTAAGAAGAGATGGTTGCCTGGAAAAAGCATTCCGGGAAAGAACGTTTCGAAATTTAGGAAGCAGGGGCCGGATCTTCGGGGCAAAAACTGGTTGGGGGAGGAAACTCACCAGGCGCCAGAACCTTGGCAATAAAAATGTTCTCATGTTTTGCTAAATCTATTTCATAAAGACCGGCGCTTTCTTCACGGTCGGCACCAAAAAGAATACGGACCACAGGTCGGTGCTGGCGGCCCCGGTTAACGTCGACCACGATTCCGATCTCGTCTGTGTTTAGTTGCACCACCGTTGTTACAGGGTAGGGGGCAATGTTCTCGAGAAAGGCAGAAATGACTTTAGGGTCAAACAGAGTCTTGGCAGTGGCTGTGGCATAAGCGGTCTTTTAGACTGTGGATGTCTTTTATTTGCAGATACTGGGGAAGTAGTCTATACAGCAACATTTAGTTTTAAGGATGAAGTAAACAATGAATCTGAATCAGTATGGACAATTACTTTGGATACAGATGAGGTAACTGACTTTGTAGCTGCTGGTGTGACCGGCAATTCAACAGATGGATACCTAGTTCCGATAGGTGACCCCGTAATTGGAGATTATTGCGAATTTGTTCCATTGACACAATAAGCCTAATTCAACTAAAATTTTAAACAATTAATTAAATAAAAAGGGACATCTTTATGGTGTCCCTTTTCATTTATAATAAAAATATTCT
>DAOURU010000004.1 GCA_030627585.1 Bacillota bacterium | reverse complement strand
CTCCGATCGTGGTCACAGGGGAGTAGCGTCTGATGACGAACCGGTCATGGGCACCTGCAACAACAGGCACCTCCAGTTCCAGCTGCACGAGGGCGTTTGCGCCGGGCTCCAGTTCCTCCCGGTCGAGGAGCCTGACCCGCCCGATGACCTCCTGGGTCGCCAGGTGAAAATGGACGCGCTGCCAGTTTTTCAAGGGACGCGCGGCGCGGGGGAGGAGATGCAGAGAGGCCGCCAGGCGCTTTACGGCCGGGTAAGCACCCGGGGGCACAAGGACGTCCCCCCGGTGAATCTGGCTGATTTCCACGCCGGTAAGATTGGCCGCCGCCCGCTGGCCGGCGCAGGCCTCGTCCACTCTGGCGCCGTGCACCTGCAAGGACCGCACCCGCCCCTGCAAACCTGAAGGCAAAACTTCCAAAACATCACCCACGCGGATCTTCCCGCTGAGGAGGGTGCCTGTAACCACGGTCCCAAATCCGGTAATCGAAAAAACCCGGTCCACCGGAAGCCGGGCGTGCCCCGCGAGCGGTTTGGGTGTAACTTCCTGCGCCATCCGGTCAAGCAGCCGGCGGAGCTCGGCCAGTCCCTGTCCCGTGACAACAGAAACCGGGGCAACGGGGGCGTCTTCCAGCCAGGTCCCCTGCAAAAGCTCCCGCACCTCTTCTTCCACCAGCAGGAGCCAATCCTCCTCCACAAGATCGACTTTCGTAAGCACCATGATCCCTTTTTGCACCTGCAGGAGCTCTAAAATATCCAGGTGCTCCCGCGTCTGGGGCATAACACCTTCGTCAGCGGCAACCACGAAGAGAACCAAATCAATCCCTCCGGCTCCCGCCAGCATGTTCTTTACGAAGCGCTCATGCCCCGGGACGTCAACAATCCCGGCCATGATCCCGCTAGGGAGAGAAAGGGGCGCAAATCCCAGTTCAATTGAAATTCCCCGCTCCTTTTCTTCCTTCAAGCGGTCTGTGTCGACCCCGGTTAATGCTTTCACCAGCTGGGTTTTGCCGTGGTCGACATGACCGGCTGTACCGATAATAATAAAAGACTTCACCCTTTTTCCCTTCTACCAGCCCAAATCTGCCCTGAAAGTATGTCCGGTTATCCTTGCGCTCGCTCCCGTGCTCTTACTTGACTCGCCCTGAAGCTCGTCGCAACGGTGAGCCGGCCCGCCCTCAAATTCATGATTGCAGGCAAGCCCTTCCGCTTGCTGACCTTTAGTTTTCATCATCCGGTGGTGCCACCGAAAGCGGCATGGGAGTCTGCCTCGAGAAACCCGGGCTGGCTCGATCAAAAACAGCCTTCTGCGCGGGCTCCCGGAGGACCGCCCGAACTGCTTCCACGAGCGGCTCCTCCTCCTCCTCGCTCAAGGTCCGGGGATCCAGTAAAACGCCGGCATCCTGGAGCCGCGTGAAAACCGGGGGGTCTCTCCGGCGGAGTTCCGCCGCGAAGGCGGTTGCGCTCATTGTTTTGGGGCGCAAAACCAGGAGTGTGGTGGAGAGCTGCGTCAGGGGCAGGGCTCCCCCTCCCACCTGGGAGAAGCCGGACTGGAGATCCACTTCGCACGCTCCCTCCAGGCGCGCCAGCAGTCTTTCCTTCAGGGCTGCCGCCCGCGCTGCGAGGCGATCAGGTGAAACGAACAGCCGCTCGAGCACGGGAAGCGTGTGCTCCGCCTCCCCCTTCAGGTATTCCCGCAGCGTTGCCTCGAGAGCCGCCAGGATAAGCTTGTCGACGCGCAGGGCGCGCAGCAGGGGGTTCTCTTTCATCCCCTGAAGAAGCCGGGCGCGCCCGACAATGATCCCCGCCTGGGGTCCCCCCAGCAGCTTGTCCCCGCTAAAAGTAACAACATCGACCCCCGCCTCCAAACTCGCCTGCACGGTCGGCTCAGGGCCGAGGCCGTACCGCTGGAGGTCAACCAAAACCCCGCTCCCCAGGTCCTCCAGCACCGGCACCTGGTATTTCCGGCCTAAACTCACCAGTTCCGACCGTGTCACTTCGCGGGTAAACCCCAATATTCTGTAGTTGCTGGTGTGCACCTTGAGCAGGAGCGCCGTCTCCGGGCCGATTGCCCGTTCGTAATCACGGGGGTAAGTCTTATTGGTGGTTCCTACTTCCTGCAGGCGCGCCCCGCTTTGCGCCAGCACTTCGGGAATCCGAAAGGAGCCGCCGATCTCAATCAGCTCCCCCCGCGAAACAATAACCTCTCTTCCCCGCGCCAGCGTGTGGAGAGCAAGGAGGACAGCGGCGGCGTTGTTGTTAACGACGAGGGCGGCCTCCGCCCCGGTTAAAGCGGTTAAGAGATTTTCTACATGACTGTAGCGCGAGCCCCGTTCGCCTGTATTCAAATCTATTTCCAGATTGCAGTAGCCCCGGGCGACTCGTTCGAGCGCAGAGAGGGCTGCGGCGCTCAAAGGCGCCCGGCCGAGGTTGGTGTGGAGGATCACTCCTGTCGCATTAATGACCGGGCGCAAATGCGGACGCAATTTTTCCCGCACCCGCGTTTTCACGGCCTCCGCCAGGGGCGCGAGCGCCGGAGGGGCCTCTCCCTTCTCCAGAATTAAGCCGCGCCAGTCGTTCAACACCTCGCGGGCCGCCTCCGTCAAAACATGGAGCGGCCCGTCTTTCTCCTCCCCGGAACACGCCTTCACCAGTTCATGGACAGGCGGAAGCCGGCGCAGCAGTTTTTCCCTTTCCACAATTCCCGTCTCCTTTCGAAAAACCCCGTCTTCTTTCGAAAAAGGTGTTTCCCGGTAAAAAAATTCTAAAGAGCCGCCGGATTTAGTTCCCGTGGTCTTCGCAAAGGCCGGGCTGCTGCCGAGCCTTCAGGGAGAAAGGGGTGTTTTTTTCCTTCAATCAGAATTTGGACCCCGTTTACCTGCGGGAACTCTGTAAAGGTAAAGACGAGGGCGTTCACAAAAGTCAGTTCCCAGGCGCTCCCTCCACCGTAAGCAAGCACCTCCCTGCTGAAATCAACCGCGACAATCCCTTTCTTCTCTTCGATCCGGAGCACTTTCGTCCCGGGCCAAACCGTGGGCCCGAGACCGGATTCGGCAGGGGGCCCTGCCGCCAAAATCCCGGCCACAGCCGCGAGGGGATTGCTCCCCTCCGGCAGGAACAAGGTAACGGGAACCAGATAAGCCCCGAACTGGTCTGCAAAATAAAGGGTCGCCGGACGGCCTGTTTTCTCTTGAGAGAGCGGGTTTAAATAGGGGGGGGGCGCCAGGGGTTCCTCCAGGCTAAAACCCGCAACATTTGCAAGGCAGCTTCCGCGTACCAGAATTTTCACGGTCTTTACTTCGGGAAACTCGGCCAGGGTCCAGACCAGCGCCTCAAAGGCGCGGCGCGCGGCCTCCCGCTTTTGAATTTGCAGCACTTCACCTGTGAGATCAACGACCACCCGGTCCCCCTCCCGGTACAGGGCGCGCAGTTTTACATCAGGAGGGAAGGGCGCGGCCAAGAGCTCCCGCGGCGCACCGGCGAGCAGCTTTTCAACCGCGACGCGGGGCGCCTCCCGGGTGGGCCCGATCTTGAAAGTCACCGGGACAAAATACCGCCTGTCTTTGGTAAGATAATAGATCCGGACTTGATCCGCGGGGGCTGCAAGGCGGAATTCCCGCTCCCTGACAGGGATCCGGCGCGGCTGCCCGGGGGTTTCCGGGCGGCAGCCTGCAAGCCAGGCGCTCCCCAGGATCAAGCCAAGAAACAGCAGCCAGAAGACCTTTGCTGCCGGGGGTTTCCCCATCCCGAACACTCCAAACTGGCACTCTTGCGAGGTTACTCTTGCTAGATTATTTTATTCCACGAACTCAAGAAAAATCCTTTTTTCGTCATTTTTCGCCCTGTGAGACTCCGTTTTTGCTGTTACTTCCGGAGCAAGCGAAAAATCAGGGCAGCCAGAAGCATGATACCGATAGTTTTTTGCCATCCGCCCTCCTTCGGCATGCATAAAAATTTGTTTTTTCCCATATTACTTTAATAATCAGTCCCAGGAGGAGCAGAAGTGGTTTTTGGCGAGAGCTTCTTAAAGTCCTTACCAATCCTGCCTGTGCAGACAGGTCTCCGGCCCAGGCAAGACATTCGGGTAAATATCCGCGATCAGGAGGCGGTGCAAACCCTGGCTGCTTTTCTGAATGAGTTGCTCCAGGAGCTCAATCCCTCCCGCGCCCGCCCCCCGGTGCTGCTTGCCATCGGGACAGACCGCGCTACGGGAGACAGCCTGGGGCCGCTTGTGGGAACAAGATTAATGGAGCTGGCGCCCGGCCTCCTCCCCGTCTTCGGAACCCTCGAGGAGCCCGTACACGCCGTAAACTTGAACGAAACGCTGGCGGTAATTGAAAAACAATTTTCCCGCCCTCTCATCATTGCGGTGGATGCCTGCCTCGGCCAGGTGCAAAGCGTGGGTTCGATCGCCCTCGGCAAAGGCTCCCTGCAGCCCGGCACAGGAGTCAATAAAGAACTGCCCCCGGTAGGAGAGATTTTCATCTCGGGTGTGGTAAACATTGGGGGGTTCCTGGAATATTTGGTCCTCCAGAATACCCGCCTCGGTCTTGTTATGAAGATGGCCGACTGCATCGTCCGCGCCTTGATTATGAGCGGCGTGGCCGGGGAAAGAAAGTAAGAAGCAGCCTCCCGGCTGCTTGCCCCTTCACGCGGCTTCGCTTAAGCTTTCCCTGTTCCCTTTTAAAGCAAAATTGACAGTCTCGAACTTTTTTCGCTGCAACCTGCTTCTGGTTGCCCGTTTCCCGATCGAAATCGAGGGGGAACCCTGGCGGAATCAGTGCAGGCGCCCCCTGAGATCCGCGACAATTTCTGCCGCGCTCCGCCCCTCAGCACTGATGACCGGCACCCCGGTTTTAATATCCTGGCGCTGGAGCACGTCCACATCAAGCCCGCTGATCACGACGGCCTGGGCGCGCTTAATCTCCTCGGGTCCCATCCCTGTTACTTCAAAACCGGCTTCCGCCAGAGCAGTGCGGACATTTGTCAGTCCGTCTTCAACCGCAACCACGCGCATTGAGATTTCTCCCTTCGCAACCGGTAATTTTGGGTAATCTCGCAGGACTTTTCTTATTTTGTCTCGCGCCGCTCCCGATTATACGCGAGGATGCTGATTACCTCCTCATCTGCAGTCTGGCGGAAATTTTCGTAAAATTGGCCGACGGCGTAAAAAACTTCCGGAATTAAAAGACAAACGAATTCGTCAACTACCGGCTTGAGGCGGGCCGCCCCTTCGCGGGGAGCAACAGGCACGGCCAGGACAAGCCGGGCCGGGGCCTGCCGGCGGAGCGACCGGAGAGCGGCCTGTACCGTAAAACCGGTCGCGATCCCGTCGTCAACAACAATTACAGTCCGCCCTTTGCATGCCAAAGGCTCCTCATCTCCCCGGTAAAGCCTGAGGCGCCGCTTAATTTCGTCCAGGGCGCGGGAAATCTGCTTCTGCAGCATCTTCTCGTCCAAACCCAGGCAGCGCAGCGCGTTCTCATCGTAGAGCACCGTACCGTCCGGCGCGACTGCTCCCACGGCAAGCTCTTCATTAAAGGGCGCCCCGATTTTGCGGGGAATGATCACATCCAGCGGGGCTTCCAGGGCGGATGCCACTTCGCCGGCGACAACCACGCCCCCGCGCGGAATCCCCAGGACAAGGGGATTCTGGTTCTTAAACTTCAGGAGCTTTTCGGCCAGACGCCGGCCCGCCTCCTTGCGGTCGGAAAAAACCAATTTGCCACCACCTCAGGTCACACCCTCTTGGGGGTTTATCAATTCTTATGATTGCCCCGGAGGGCCGCCGCAACGCATCTTTTTTCTTCCAGGAGCGTCTTCCGGCATGCTCCCGCCGGGCACCAGCACCTTCAGGGCCTGCTTGACAAGTCGAAAAGAGGCAGAGGTTTCACCCAGCAGTTCCCCGTCCCCCTGAATGCACAGGGCTCTTGCCGGGCAGGAAACGGCCCCCTCCCGGGCGCGGAAAAACCGGACGCGGGGGTGCGTTTACCCGCCTCTTAAGCCGTTTCTGAGGGGGCTTTAATTTCGGGCTGCGTGAGAACAAAACTGTCTGCCCGGGAAGCAGGCGCATCCTCAACCGTTTTGCAGTTTCCTTGAAAGATTGCCCCCTCTTCCACCAACAACCGCGCTGCTTCCAACTCGCCGTAAAGCTTGCCGGTTGCCGTGAGCTCCAATTTCCCCGCTGCTGTTACCCGGCCGCGCACCTCTCCGGCGATCAGGACATTGCGGCCTTCGATTTCCGCTTCAACCCGCGCCCCTTCGCCCACAATAAGGTCTCCCTTGGCCCTGAGGGTTCCCTTAAACTGGCCGTCCACCCGGAAGGTTCCTTCGGTCTCGATCGTTCCTTCGCAGTGGGCGTTTTTTCCTAAAAGGGAATCCACCTTCTCGTTCACGCTGATGTTTTGTTTTTTGCTCCAGTACATAACCCCGGGCCCCTTTCCGTTGCATTTTTTCGATTTCCTTTTCATTTTTTCGATTGCATGTTTTTCGATCCTGGAGCGCAGCTTGCATCAACGCAGCTTTTCACCAATTGCTACTTGAGCACACGCTGTGGATCGAGCAGAGCACCGTTCTTTTCCACCATAAAATGAAGGTGGGGGCCCGTGCTCCGCCCGGAACTCCCGACGCGGGCGATGACTTCCCCTTTTTTCACGCGCTCCCCGGTCTTAACCAAACACCTGCTCACACGTGAATAAGAGGAGCGGTACCCGTACCCGTGGGAAATAACCACAGTTCTTCCGAAACCAGGGCGGTAACCGGTAAAAACGACGATCCCGTCCCCTGCAGCCTCGACGGGAGCGCCCCAGGGCGCCGCAAGATCCAGGCCGTCGTGAAACTCGGAGCGCCTCCCTCCGAAGGGAGAGCTCCGCCACCCAAAAGGCGAGGTAATCCTCCCCCGCACCGGCCAGTGGTCCGGCAGCGCAGCAAGGTACTCGAGATGGGCATCCAGATCTTTCTCAAGGCGTTCCAGGATCAGCAGGGCCTCTTTCGCCTCTTGCTCAGCCTCTGTAAAAGCCTGCGCGATCTGATCCGCGTCAGGCTCTTCCGGACCAAAAAGAGAGCCAAACAGCGAGGTGCGCAGGGAGTCCCGGCTTTTGCGGGCTGCTCCCCCGGCGCCACTCCGGCTGGCCGGCCCGCGGTCGCTGCTCCGGAGGCCGGCCTTGGCCCGGACCCTTTGCTCGAGGTCCTCCACCTCCTGCAGTTGGGCGCGCACCGTCTCGGCCTCCTCCTGGAGAAAAGTCAATTTCTTCTTTTGCGCCACATTAACTTGACGCAGTTTCGCCAGTTCGGCGCGGTCTGCCCGCGCCTTGTAATACCAGAAAGAGGCAAAGACAGTCGCTACCAGCAGACAGGACAACGCAAAACCACCCAGCATCATCAACCAGAAGGGAATTTGGGCACTTTTTACCTGTGCTCCCCGCGGCGGAACGATGAGCAGGGTAAAGGGGCGGGTAAAGATGAGCTTCCCGCGCTGCAACCGTTTGTTAGGCATGACTGCCCCCTCCCCTTTTTCTCTTTATGGAGTTAAACAAGGGGCCATACCCAGGGCCCTCTGAATTGCCTCCTGCTCTTCATGGCTGAGGGGATAAGGAGAAGCGCCTCCCACGACAGGTTTTGCATAAAGACGGCAATCATCGCGACTGACAAGGCAGCATAAAACAACCCCATCGCCCGGCTGGCTCAGCAAAGCCAGCGCAAAACTCAATTCATTTCCAACCTCCGAAAAGGCATTGAACCTTACAAAACCAACCTTTTGCAGGCTCGACGCTGCCACCTTCTCGAGGCGGCGGTAGGCATTTTCGATTTCTGCCAGGCGCTGCTCCGCAGCCCGGCAAGCCTTTAAAGTCTCCTGCAGGAGATCTTCAAGGTTTGCCCCCTGAACACCCCGCATCAAGCGCCGGTACTGCCGCCCCACAAGAAGAAGGTGCAGGTTTACTCCCAGAAAAACCAAAAAACCAGCGCCCAGGAGGGCTAAAACGAGAATGAGGAACCAGCTGTCCTGAAAAAACCAGTTTCCGGCCAGTGCCACGGGCGTAACCTCTTTTTGAGAAATTTCTTGACGAATTTGCTCCCAAAAACTCATCTAAATTCGGGTTCAAGCAGCAAAAACCCAAACCAGCTCTAAAGCGGACACCAAAAGGCCACCGGAGGCGGGCATGACCTGCAAATTTAAAAATTCAACAAAGTTTCCCATTTTCCTCTTTTGTGTCCAAAAATCTGCTGCACTTCCATCAATTTTTCCCTGCTCTGATCCAGGCGGTCGCGCTTAAAGCGCGGCAGGCTTTTGAAAAATCAAGATAAACTCGTGGATTTTATTGATGCGAAAAACGTAGGGGTAGCCCAGGGGGCGCAGGTTGTTATATTCCTGCCGCCGGTCCCAGATCACAAGGTCATCCAGCACATAGCCGATTCTGTTCATGAGGAGAGTGAAATCCATGTGAAATGGATAAAATTTTGAGCCCTTTCTCAGATCCATAACAACAACCAGGCAGGAGGCCCCGGGAATCAGGGTCTCCCAGACCTGACCGAACACATCTTCCAATGCCGCCAGGAATTCCTCATAATCATCAATATTGCCCAAATCGCAGGCGTGGTCGCCGTAATTTCTGGATGCCTTCCTGTCTGCAGAGCGGCGCTGGCGCAGGATATTCCAGTAGGGGGGAGAGGTGAGGCACAGGCCCACGCTGGCAGGTTCGAGATACCGCAAGAGCTGCCGGGAGTCGGCCTGGATCAGTCTGGGATAAGCGGTTGCCGGCCCAGAAATTTTTGCCAGCCTTTTTTGGGCGACCCCTAAAAATTCCGCCGAGATTTCAAATCCTACAGAAGGGATCCCGAAGCGGTAGGCAGAACATGCCGTGCTGCCGCTTCCCAGAAACGGGTCCAGAACACAGCCTCCGGTATTCCGGTAGAAAATTTGGATCAGGCGGTCTGTCAAGGCAAGCGGGAACATTGCAGGGTGTTCAAGGCGGCGCTCCTCAGGGGTTTTTACCAGGTCGTCCCAGATACTGATGGAATACCGCAGCCAGGTCCTGCCGTCCAGGCAGCCAATGCCTTCTTGCGCGTTTGCTATGTCCCTGCCCTGAAGACTTCTGTCCTTATTATTGTTCCCCTTGTTTGCTGACATAGAAACTCTCCCAGTCCGGCAAAAGAAGTGCAAGGATAACATATTGCCTGCGGTTGAATTAATTATACCAAATATAAAACGAACCTGTCCGAGTAAATTTTTGACCTGTGCGTGTTATGCAATGAGAGACCGAGTACTAAAGTCTGTAGATATATAGTATTCGCTGCTTTACCATTTTTTTAGATGTGATACATATTCTTCGAAAGGAAGAACGATCATGACGCCCTCAAAAGTTTTTGGACAAATTCTTAAAGAATTCCGCATAGAACGCGGTCTCTCTCAAGAACGATTAGGATTTGAAAGCGGTTATCATCGCACTTATATTAGTCTTCTTGAACGCGGCCGCAAAAGCCCCTCTCTTAACACAATTTTCAAGCTTGCAGAAGCGCTTAACATAACTCCTTCGGCAATGATTTTACGTGTTGAAGAAGAATTGGGAACGTCTAAAAAGTCAAATTAAAAAGAAGGGAGCCAAAAGAATGAAAATAATGCGCGTTGAGAGGTTAATTGATAAGGGGGAATTCTCAAAATCCAGTACTTGGAAAACAATAGAAAGCCAGATTGTACAGGCGATTAAGGCAATTGAATGGCCTCCAGGTTCAGGCTCATTCATATTATACGAGCAACCCGGAAAAGCCAGAGGAGAGGGCAATGGCGTAAAACCTATTAAAGAAGCATGTATGCTCCATTTAAAGTCTCTAGGCTGGAGCTTGCAAACTCCTATAGACATAGCTACTTTAAAAAAGCCAGGTCCTTTAGATGCAACATATCCTGTTGGAGAGCAGCTTTTCTGCCTTGAATGGGAAACTGGCAACATTTCATCCAGCCATCGAGCGCTTAATAAAGTTTCCTTAGGTATTCTTAAAAATATCTTAATAGGCGGAATTCTTATTCTGCCGACAAGGAAAATGTATAAGTATTTAACTGATCGTGTTGGTAATTTCGAAGAACTGGAACCATATTTCCCATTATGGCGATCTCTGTGTGTTGATGAAGGTTTGCTGGCAGTTATTGCAATTGAGCATGACGCAGTAAGTAAAAATGTTCCCCGCATCCCAAAAGGCACCGATGGCAGAGCTTTGCAATAGCAATGCAATAGCAATCTATTTGCGCTGTAAAATTACTATAAATTCGTTTCTCATGGTATTGGCCATACCCGTGATTTGGCGATTCATTTTGCGGACGAGAAAAAGTCCATGCTTTTTGCCTAATTCAATTAGTATATCGTCAATACCCAGAACGTTTTCGGGTTTAACTCCAAGAATTTTTCCAAGCTGATTATTATTTGTCCCAACTACAATAGTGCAAAAACGTTCTCGTTTTAGGACGCGAGCACATTCGGAAAGCACTTTATCCATATCCAATTTATAGAGTTCGAATTTGTCGCGCAATGTTTTTCCGCGCAAACCAATCATCTTTTGCCTTAATTTACCTATCGGAACACCCATGTAGTTTAAGTGAAATGAATCGTTTCCCAAATAGTCGATAGCGAAACTATAAGGAGGCGAGAATATGATCCCATCTATACTAGAGTTTTCTAGCGGCAGGTTCCTTGCGTCACCTTCAAGAGGCGTTGCTTCAGCAAGTTCATTTTCTGTCCCCTCTAGAATACGTTGGATCTTTTCAGCTACAAATAAATAACGCTCGAGAATGGCTTTAAATTGTTCATAATGTGATTTTCGGCTGCTTCTTTCTGAATAGCCGGCGCTATCGAGGTAAGCCAACAATAAAAAGTTATGCACTTTCTCGTTTTCACAACCTTGAGGTAAATTCACTATATACTTGTCATTTGATTCCATAGTTAAGAAGGATTTTTGAAGATACCTCTCGGTGCGCATTTTAATACCTTGCTCTGGTTCTCCTGCCAAGCCCTTAAAATATTCAAAAACAGACTGGCAGTTCTTTAATGCATACCGAACCGGTGCAAGAGGAACTGTTAAACTATCTAATTTAGCTTGTGCCATAAAACAACAAAACGGACTGGCATCGATACCAATTGATTTAATGCCCATAAGTCTTGCTTCTATTAACACTGTACCTGAACCCATCATGGGATCTAGCACTGTATCACCGGGCTTTAAACCCATGACGTTCATTAGGCCTTTAATCATCTGTGGATGAAATTTACCGCGATAAGGAAATAAACCATGTGTTGCATATCCAGTCTTGAATTGATTGGTTTCGAAAAATGCCTTTAAACGGGAAGAAGAATGCTGAGGGAGTTTGACCGGCTCACCCCTGCACATAAGAAAATGACGGGTTAACTGATTGCCGACTCTTGCAAAATAGGCTCCGTTGTGAACAATTTCCTCATCACTTAATACCTGGCTTTCGTAAAAGGCCAGCTCAAGTTCATAAACCTCGTTAAGTTGAGGAATAAGTTCCAAATGTTCGGGAAAAAGATATTGGTATATATTTCGAGAGAAAATGTCTCCCTTTTGTATGATTGATACCTGGTTAGCCGGTCTCATAGCAACGTTCTCCCCTCAGTCGTTTTGTTATAAACAATAAAAAATTCAATTAATCAAACGGGAACTCCTGCATTAATTTTCAAATATCTGTAGTTAAACCTTCCCTATAATCTGAACCTCGTTGATCTTCCACTGCTGGGTCCACCCAGAGCCCGGTGATCTCACAGGGAAATCCCCATGATTTCACCGTTTCAATAGGGTAGCGATCTGCCTTACTTGTATCTCTTTACCTGTGGGATTCCGGGAGGAGCGTCCCCGCACAGTCGTGGTGTCCCACAATCACCACGTGCTTCGAACCGTGCTTCATTATCCAACCCAGCAATTACAAAAGAAGCAATCCTGCTACAGAACAAATACTATATTCGCATTTTTTAGAGATAAAAATAGCAGGAGATCAACCGCTCAGCAGCATAGCATATAAATATAAAACCTCCTGATGACGACTCGAGAACAACAACGCCTATGATCTTTCAAGAAAGTAGTGCCAATTTCAAAACGGTGGCTTGAAGGTTTTCTTCGCTACATCCGTAAAGCATTCCTGCCTGTTCTGCCTTAAAAAATGCGAATTTACGAGATTTTGTTGTAATGCCGGAATTCTTGTGATGTAAGGGTTTACACGTTAGGCGGGAGTTCCTGGCGGGCTGTACTTTTCCTTGACAGTGAAAGCGGACCCCAGGTAAACTGTTAGTACTAAATGCTGGACGAACAGTGATTCTCGCCGGAGGGATGAAAATGGGCCAGGAATATTTAAGGGCGCTGCTCGAGAAGGTCCGGAAGGGCCAGACAACCGTCTCCGAGGCTCTCTCAGAACTGAAGCACCTGCCCTACCAGGACCTCGGCTTTGCCAAAATAGACCACCACCGCACCCTGCGGCGGGGATTCCCGGAGGTTGTTTACTGCCGGGGGAAAACTCCGGCGCAGGCCGCAGCCGCCATCCAAGAACTGGCTGCGCGCCACCCCCGTGTTCTTGCAACCCGCGTCAAGCCAAAAACTGCCCGTTTCGTCCAGGAACAAATTCCGGGGGCGCGCTATTACCCGGAGGCGCGGATCCTGGTGATCTGTCAAAATGCCCTCTCTCCCCGCTGGGGAAAAATCGGCGTGATCACGGCGGGCACCGCCGACCTTCCGGTGGCGGAGGAGGCGGTTCTCACTGCTGAGCTTTTAGAAAATGAGGTGGAGCGGATCTACGATGTGGGGGTATCAGGGATTCACCGCCTCTTCCCCCACCTTGACGATCTTTCCGGCACAAAAGTCCTAATTGTGATCGCGGGAATGGACGGAGTATTACCGAGCGTTGTCGCCGGGCTGGTTGATAAGCCGGTGATCGCCGTACCCACCAGCACCGGTTACGGCGCAAATTTTAAAGGACTGGCGCCGCTCCTGACGATGTTGAACAGCTGCGCCCCCGGGGTGGGTGTCGTCAACATCGACAACGGGTTTGGAGCCGCCGTGCTCGCCCACCTGATCACGAGAAGCGGAGGGAAAGACGCGTGAAGGCCCTCTACCTCGACTGCTTTTCCGGCATCAGCGGGGACATGTGCCTGGCTGCCCTCCTCGATCTGGGCGTTCCTCTCGAAGCATTTGAAAGAGTAATCTCCCAACTGGGAATCCCCGTAACAATTGAAAAAAGCCAGGTCAGCAAAAACGGGATCAGGGCGACCCGGGTGGTGGTACGCGCGCGCGCGCCGCAGCCTTCCGCGCGGAGCGTCAGGGAACTTGAAGAGATCCTGAAAAAGAGCAGTCTGCCGGAGGCACTGGCCGGGAAAGCGGAAACGCTCCTCTTCCGTCTTGCCCGGGCAGAAGCCGCGGTGCACGGGCAGGACCCGCGCGAGGTGCATTTTCACGAACTCGGCGGGCTTGATACGCTGGTTGACCTTGCAGGAACCCTGGCGGGGCTTGACTATCTGGGGGTGGACAAAATAACCGCCTCTCCCCTCCCCCTCGGCCGGGGAAGTATTCAGGCCGCCCACGGCGCCCTCCCGCTCCCGGCGCCCGCCACCCTGCAGCTCCTCCAGGGTATTCCCACGTACGGCGTTCCCCTGGAGGCGGAACTGGTTACACCCACAGGGGCCGTTCTCGCCGCCGCGCTGGCGGAAGATTTCGGTCCTCCCCCCTTCGCCTGCTGGGAAAAAATCGGCTACGGCGCCGGCGCCAAAGACCTTCCCCACCAGCCCAACGTGCTCCGTACCTGGCTCGGAGAAAGCCGCCCTGCAGGTTTTGCCCGGGCCGGGGAGCTTTTCTGCGACGAGGATCAGGTGCTGGTTTTGGAAACGCAGCTCGATGACGCAAACCCCGAGCTTCTTCCTTACCTGCGCGCCCAATTAGAAAAGGACGGCGCCCTCGATGTTGCCTTCCTCCCCGCCTACATGAAAAAGGGGAGACCCGGCAGCATCGTTACCGTAATCTCCCCCCGCGACAGGCTCTTCGCTCTCGCCCGGACCATCTTCCGTGAAAGCACCGCCCTGGGGTTGCGCTGGTACCCGGCCTCCCGGCTGAAGCTGTTCCGCACCTCTCTTGAAGTAACGACACCGTACGGGACGATTCCCGTCAAGCTCGGCTTTGCCAGGCACCCTGACGGAACTCCGGAATACCTGAATCTCGCCCCTGAATATGAAGCATGCGCCCGCCTGGCGCAGGAAACCGGGGTGAGCCTCAAAGAGGTCTACCAGGCCGCCCTGAAGGCGGTGGATGGCCTCAATCTCCTGAAGGAATAATGATATTAACCGGCGAAGAGTTTTCCGCCCTCCGCCCAGTTCTCCTTTTCCACCTCTTCGATCAGGACCGTTACCGTTTCCGGCCCCACCTTCAAAATGGAGACCACGTCTTTGGTGATTTCTTCGACCAGCTTCCTTTTGACGCGAATGTCCCTGTCCTCGCTTCTAATCATCTTCACGGTGATAAACGGCATCGCACACCACCCCGTTTATTTTTTCCGTATTATTTTTCAGATACCCGGCACGCTCTCAGCCCTGTGCGCATACTCCTCAATCAGGATGTTCACCCATTCCGGCTTTACGTCTAGAACGCAGGCAATCACTTTCGTGATTTCTTCAGCCCGCCTTCTCTTTGCCTCAATGCTTCGGCCTCTTGCCATTTTTACCGTGACGACCGGCATTGCGTACACCTCCTGACGCCCTACAGCAGCTCTTTGCTAAGTTCCTCCATTGCCTGGATTGTCGCCTCAATTTCTTCGCGGGTATTGAAATACGAAAGGCT
This sequence comes from Bacillota bacterium, assembly GCA_030627585.1. GTDB lineage: Bacteria > Bacillota > DSM-12270 > Thermacetogeniales > Thermacetogeniaceae > Ch130. The sequence goes on along the minus strand of DAOURU010000004.1, from coordinate 1,494 downwards.
GAATCGCACAACACCCTGTTTGGCTGTGCCCAAAGTCCGGTGCGCCAGAGCGGCGCAGTGCAGCCCTGCCCTGACGCCGATTTGATACACGCGGTCGAGCAGAAAGGCAACCTCCGCGGAGTCGGTATCCCCCAGATTGACCGCAAGAGTCGGTGCCTGGGACCCCGCCGCGGGGCCGTAAATTTTCATGCCCGGAATCGCAGCTAGCCCCTCCCGCAGTCTTTCCAAAAGAGACTCTTCCCGCTGCCGGATCTTTTCCGGCCCCTCTTGGAGGACAAAAGAAACTCCCGCCCCCAATCCCGCAATGCCTACCGTGTTAACCGTGCCGCTTTCGTACATTTCAGGCATGGTTTCAGGCTGTTCTACAGATCCAGAAGAGCTTCCCGTTCCTCCGTGCTTAAGGGGCACCAGCGGTATCCCTTCTCTGATATAGAGCCCTCCGGTGCCGGGAGGGCCGTAAAGCCCCTTATGGCCGGGGAAGGCAAGCAAATCAATATTAAGCTCGTCGGCATTGATGGGAAAAATTCCGGCAGTTTGGGCGGCATCTACCAAAAAAGTGAGCCCGTGCCGCCGCGCCACCTTTCCGGCTTCCGCGATAGGAAGAAGGGTGCCGGCGACATTTGAAGCATGAGTTAGAGCAATTAAACGGGTATGCGGGCGAATTGCTCGCTCTAAGTCGTCCAGTGCGAGCTCCCCGCGCTCATTGCAGGGGACAACCGTGTACTCCACCCCGTTGTAACTGAGCGCCTTGAGAGGCCGGACCATGGAGTTGTGCTCCATGCTGCTGATAACGGCGTGATCCCCGGGCCTTAGAAGGCCCTTAAGGGCCAGGTTAAGGGCCTCGGTGCAGTTGAGGGTAAAAACCACACGCGAGGGGTCCCGGATTCCAAAAAGCTGCGCAATGAGTTCCCGCGTTTGATAAATAACCCGGCCTGCAGCAAGAGACATCTGATGTCCGCCCCGGCCGGGGTTCGCGCCCTTTTCGCGCAATGTTTCAATCATGGCCCTTTCGACCCCTGGGGGCTTGGGCCAAGTAGTTGCAGCATTATCGAGATAAATCACCTGTAAACCACTCCACTAACCGGTCTAATTCTTCCTTGCTGTAGAATTCTATCTGGATTTTTCCGCCGCGCGGCCCGGTCGTAATTTTTACCTTCGTTCCCAAAAGCTGCCGCAGCCGCGTTTCTATCTCATCAAGTTCTTCATGGTAGGCTCTCTTCTTTTTGGGGCTCGCCTGGCCCTGCCCTTGCCGGGGCCGGAGCAGACGCCGGGCCGCTTTTTCTGTCTCGCGTACCGAAAGCCCCTGCTCAATGATTTCCCGGGCAAGGGCGCATTGCTGCTCCGGGCTCTCGAGGCCCAGCAAGACCTTGCCGTGCCCCGTGCTCAAAACGCCGCTGCTCAGGAGTTTCTGAACTTCCTGGGGAAGTTGCAGCAGCCGCAGGGTGTTGGCAATCAATGACCTGCTCTTCCCGACGCGGGATGCGATTTCCTCCT
>DAOURU010000215.1 GCA_030627585.1 Bacillota bacterium | reverse complement strand
TAACGCCAAGATTTACCGCTCCCAGTTGTTCCATACGGCCTGCGCCCGGATGGGCACCATAGTCGCCCACACCGAGCCCTACGACGGGCCCAGCAAGGGCAAGATCGAACGGGCGTTCAGGACAGTGCGCGAACGGTTCCTGGTGCTGCAGCCGGAGCCGGCATCCTCCCTCGACGAGCTCAACCAGCTTTTCTGGCAGTGGCTCGAAGAGGACTACCACCGCCGGGTGCATTCCTCCCTGGGGATGAGTCCGCTGGACAAGTACCTATCCCAGATCCAGACGGTCAGGGTGATTGATGATCCGGATGCGGTCCGGCGGCTCTTTATGAAACGGGAGCAGCGGCGGGTGAACAATGACGGCACCATCTCCATCCATGGCAAGACCTTCGAGGTTCCCTGCGCCCTGATCGGCAAGAGAGTGGAGGCACGCTTCGACGACTACCTTGAGGAGATCCTCATCTACGATGGAGACATTCAGGTTGGCAAGGCCAAGCCGGTGAGCCTTGCAGACAACGCCCTGGTCAGGAGGGAGAAGGGCAGCAAGGAAGACCGGCAGCCGCTCTCCTTCCACGAGGCCCTGAAGCGAAGGGAGGAGGATTAGCCGGTGTTCCGCGCCTTCTACTCCCTCTCAGGGAGGCCCTTCAACAAGGAGATCAAGTCCAAGGACATGTTCGTCTCCGCCTCCCACACGGAACTGCTGGCCCGCCTGGATTACCTCCGGGAGCACCGGGGAATCGGCTTGGTGGTGGGAGAGCCGGGCCTGGGCAAGACGGCTACGATCAGGGCGTTTGCCTCGGCCCTGAACACCTCCCTGTTCCGGGTGGTCTACTACCTACTCTCCACCGTCACCGTGAACGACTTCTACCGCGGTCTGGCGGCGAACCTCGGCCTGGAGCCCGCCTTTCGCAAGATCGACCTGTTCCGGCAGATCCAGGATGCCGTTTTCTCCATGCACAGCGAGAAGAAGGTGACCCCGGTGATCGTCCTGGATGAGCTACAGCTTGCCAGTACTCAGTTCCTCTCCGATCTGCACCTGCTCTTCAACTTTACCATGGACTCGGAGAACCCGTTCATCCTGGTCCTGTGCGGGCTTCCCCAGTTGGTCGTCAAGCTGTCTTTGGGCCACCACCAGGTTTTGAACCAGCGAGTGATCATGCGCTACCGGATGCTGCCCCTCTCCCGGGAGGAGTGCAGGGCATACATTGACCACCAGATGCGCCTGGCCGGCGCCAGGTTCCCGATCTTCACCGATTCCGCCGTGGAGGCGATCACCACGGTGAGCAAGGGCTGGCCGCGCCTTGTCAACAACCTGGCCACCACAAGCCTCATCTACGGTTGCCAGAAGGGACTGAAGGAGATCGACGAGGAGGCGGTGCAGCAGGCAGCCTTCGAGATCAGTATGTAGGTGTCAATGTTCTTATTGTCAGCAGGATAAGCCGGGTGAGTGTCCCGGCTTTCCTGCCCGGCAATTTACACAGGATATTTATCCTGGCAATGTGCCAAATGCTATTATGCAATCAGGCTTGTTTTGCAGATTGAATGTGTTTCTGGGTGGATAAATAGCGTGCAAACCGTGGCGCATTTAATTTGCAAAGCAACAGCAGTGCTTCTAAAAGAACAGTTGCTCACTGTCCCAGTAACCCCTTAAGATTAACTGTTTTGTAGTACGATAAATATAGACATTTTAAGAGATAGATTACCTGACAGTATGGTCCCGTCGAGCACTGTCAAGTGAATTACCGGCATGATTGTCCAAAAATTAAAGGAGGACAAGTCATGCGCTACACTGACAAAGAAAAAGCAAAACTCTTGGAGTTGATCTCCCAATCCTCGCTTCCTGTAAAGGAGGCCTGCAAGCTGCATGGTATCTCCAAGGCCAGTTACTACACCTGGCGCAAGCAATTTGCTGCTAAAAGCCAAGCTCTCGAAAGCGAAAAAACTAAACCAAAAGAAAACCATAAAGAAGAATACGGCGTTGATACCGAAGCAGTAGAAAAATTGTTAGCTTTAAAGAAAGAGCATCCTTACTTCGGCATCATAAAACTCAGCAAACAGCTGCAGCGCTCAGAAGGCATCTATATCACTCCCAACAAGGTGAAGAGGATTTTGGAAGACCACGGCTTTGAGACTAAAGAGCCGCCGGCTGCACCGCCCAAAGGCACACGGCGTTTTGAGCGCCTTGAGCCCAACGAGCTTTGGATGATGGACATCATGTACTACCGCCTGAAAAAAGAGGGGCGCTTCTACCTGATCTCAGTCCTTGACGATTACAGCCGCTATGTAGTGGCCCACAGGGTCTTTACCACGCAAACCGCAGACAATGTCATCCAAGTATTCAAGCAGGCGGTGGAAAACCACGGTCTTCCAAACCAAGTGCTTACCGACCGGGGCAAGCAGTTTCACAACTGGAAGGGCATCAGCCTTTTCCAAGAGTTACTGTGGAACTTGGGCGTAGAACATATCCTCACCAGTCCCCACTCGCCGCAAACCATCGGCAAAATTGAAAGCTTTCACAGAAACATCCAACGGGAGCTGTTGCGGCAAAAAGAGTTTTCTACCATCAAACAGGTGCAAGAAGCCATCAAGCAATACGTGGACTATTACAACCACGAAAGAGTGCACATGGGCATCGGCTACCTCACCCCGGCCGACCGCTACTTTGGTGTGGCGGACGAAGTGGAGAAAATGGCTTGCCACCCAAATCCAGATGCCCATAGTTTCTACCTCGTAGGCAAACTCGACGGCCAGCCCGTAAGGGTTGAAAAAGATCCCAAAGGAAAAATCACCGTCTACCTGGCGGGGCACCCGCTCAAAGAGCTAAAAGACCATCAAGAACTAAAGCAGCTGCTCCTCCCTTCAAAGGGCTTGTCACCTTTCCCCAAAAACCGGTAAACTAGAGTTGGGGAGGAAACAGAGCATGAAAAAGTACACGCCTGAAGAAAAATACAATATTGTCATGGAGGGCCGTAAAAGCCCCCGGGGCATAAGCTACACTTGCGCCAAGTACGGCATCAGCCGGGATACCTTCTACCAGTGGGAGGCCCGCATTAAAGAGGCTGCTTTAAACAGCCTGGAGGATAAAGTTCCAGGGCCTAAGCCCCAAGAAGTTCGAAATATTAGGGCCTTGGAAAAAGAGCTTCAGCAGGCAAAACAGCGGATAAAGGAGCTGGAAAAGGAAAACGCCTGCTACCAGCTGCGGGAAGAATGGCGCGATTTTCGCATCAGCCAACACGCCAGCCCGCAAGC
>DAOURU010000011.1 GCA_030627585.1 Bacillota bacterium | reverse complement strand
TACTATTACATGCAGAACAAATCGGACCGGGATCCTCTTTACAGGCGCATTTTTCTTTTCCGCAAAACCCCCGATACTTTTTACGTCTGGCCTGTGCACCAGCAATTAACTGGTGTCGGACCCAACATCAAGGATTCAGGTCTGCACTACGTACACTACGGTTATGTGAAGGATCCGAAGTTGATTCTTGAAAGGTGGAAGTTATACGCCCAGTTAGAAGGGACACCCGGCATTTACGATCATTTAGATCCAGACCACTTACTGGATGATCGCCCTCTTTGCCCCTTTACCCGAGAGCATCCGGAGGTAATCAGGGAGTACGTGGAGGCAAAGGCTGAGGCAATGGTCAAAAAAGGATATAAACTTTTTAAGAAACCTGCCGTACTGAAAGACTTCGAAGAGGAGATGCCGTGAAGATTAGGATCAGGGGGCCTGTCGAGGACGCAACAGGTTATGCAAAGGTAACGCGGGAAATAGCCCTTGCTTTACACCGTCTCGGAGCGGATGTATGCCTGGAGCCGGTAGCCTGGGGAGCAACCAGGGCGGGCCTGTCGCCGAAAACAAAAAAACTGCTCGAGAGCTTTACTGCCGGCAAAAATACCGGCTGCTGCCTGGTAAATATAGGAATACCACCCTTTTTTGCAAGAGATGGATGCCCATCAATTGGACTGACGATGCTGGAGGCTGATGGAATCTCGCCGTCCTGGACCAGTTTCTGCAACCGGATGGACGAGGTCTGGGTACCCTCCCGGTTTAACAAGATGACCTTTGCAAAGAGCGGTGTTGATGAGCGGAAGATTAAGGTGATGCCTTTGGGAGTAGATATCAACCGCTTTACCGCTGCCGGGCCGAAACTGCCTTTTCCAGAGGTAAGCCCTTTGACTTTTAAATTTCTTTCAGTATTTGAGTGGGTTCCCCGCAAGGGGCCGGATATACTCCTTAAAGCGTTTTTGCAGGAGTTCGGCGCTCAAGATGATGTGTGTCTGATCTTAAAATGTCATTCTAATGGTAGTGATTACGATCCCACCGGAAGATCGATCAAGGAGGCAATCCAAAATATTACCAGGCAATACCGGAAGGAGATTAACCATGCCCCTCCCATTCTCGTGCTTGCCCGGACGCTGCCGGATGCCCAGATGCCTGCCCTCTACCGGGCGGCCGACTGTTTTGTCTTGCCGACCCGCGGCGAAGGGTGGAACCTGCCTGCGCTGGAAGCCCTGGCCTCTGGTTTGCCGGTGATCACCACCAACTGGTCCGCTCATTTAGACTGGCTTGATCAGGATAATGCTTTTTTAATTGATGTAGAAGCTTTAGAGCCGGTTCCCCGTTTGGGCACACCAAACGATTTTGTTTACGGAGGCTTCCGCTGGGCGCGCCCCAGCCTGGAGCACCTGCGCCACCTGATGCGCTGGGTTTACGAACACAGAGATGCCGCCCGGGAAAGGGCCCTTAAAGCAAGGGAAGTGATTGAATTAAATTTGACCTGGGATGCCAGCGCGAAGAGGATGTTTGAGCGGCTTCAGGAATCGGCAATATCCGCCCGCCCTAAAAGTTCTCCGCTGGCTGCGGATACCAGGGATGCAAGGAAAGCGCTGAAAGAAATACATGCCATGAGAGGAGGAAAAACTGAAGCAGATATACATCCCCAGGTTGGGATGGTAATACCAAGTTGGGACAGTCGGTGCGGCATTGCTGAGTATACCAAATCCCTTTGTCAGGCTTTAAAGAAATTAGGTTGTAATATACAAATTTTGGGCGGCAACCTGTCTCGGCTTGGTTTGGAAAAATTGAGCGGGGTGTCCATAATCCATTTTCAGTACGAATACAGTCTTTATAACAATGATGACATGAAATCTTTTTATCGGGAGGTAGCTGCCCGGGGAATTTACCCGCTGCTCACTCTACATTCCTATACCGATGAAGCGCGCGACCATAACCTGCTCCTGCAGCAACTGTTACATAAAGTTATTGTTCACGCAGAGCATACCCGGGATCTTTTAAAAAGCAGAGGCTGGCCGCAGGAAATCCGGGTGATCCCCATGGGGGTTCCGGATGTTTCTTTGAGGGAACAGAAGGAAATAAAGAAAGAACTGGGCATCGGGGCGGGGCCCGCGATAGGATTTTTCGGCTTTATGCACTGGTATAAGGGAATTGTCTCTCTGGTCCAGGCTGTGAAAAAGTTAAGCATCTTCTACCCGGGCGCGCAGTGCTATATCTTTTCAAGTATCAGTGAAAACAAGGTTTCAGAGCAATTTTGCAGGTATTTTTTACGCCAGATTGAAATCTTTGGAATAGCAGATGTTGTGAAACTCAAGCTCGGTTTTCTGCCTGAAAAGAAATTGGTGCACTACCTCAGCGCCATGGATATCAACGTTTTACCCTATACTGAATGCGGTTACAACAGCACCTCGGCTGCAGTCCGCATTTTGATGGCGGCGCGCAGGCCGATCATTACATCAAAGACCCCCTTCTTTGATGATCTCACTGATCAGGTGGTAAAGATTTCTGAAGTGACACCAGAAGCAATTTTCGATGCTTTGGTATGGCTGCTGGACCAGCCGGCAATTCAGCAGGAGATGGTAGAGCGGCTCGATCAGTACGCACGCGAGAATACCTGGGAAGCAAGTGCTTTGCAGCATTACCGTTTCTACCAGGAGTTGCTGGCGCAAAAGAAAGGAAACTGACTACCTAAATACGCGGTGAGGCGGGAACATTGGAGAGTTTGCTTCAGGTAAGCGCCTTATATGTGGTAAAAAAACGAGGAGGTTGAATTCAGAGTGAAGCTTTGCAGTATCCTTTGCCTGGTCTGGAACATGTTGCCCTACACGCAACAGTGTTTCGAATCTCTCTTTTTGTACACGCGCTATCCCTTCGAATTTATAGTTGTGGATAACGGATCAACCGATAATGTTACTGGGCAATATCTGAGAGATCTGGAACCAGATACACCGTATCTGAGAAGGTATAAAGTGATCACGAACAGCGAGAACATGGGGACCACTAAAGGGGGAAACCAGTTGCTGCGAGAGGCGGTCGGAGATTACCTTGCCATTATCAGCAATGACATGATATTTGTAGAAAACTGGTTGGAGGACATTATTGAATACATGGAGCAAAATCCGGATGTAAGCTCGGTTTCCCCTGCCTGGTTAAGCGGAGATCTGGAGACCTTTCCCGAACGGGCACAGAATCATAAAGAGCGTTGCGGAATAGCAGAGCCGGGATACATGGGGGGCATGTTCGTGATGACCAGGGAGTGTTTTAACAAAGTTGGCTACTTTGACGAGCAGTTTCAGAAAGCAGGCTGGGAAGACAGGGATTATGAAATGCGTCTGGCGCAAAATGGCTGCAAGTCGGTGATCTTGCACAAGGTAGTACTGTACCACTACGGAATGGTTACCAGAAAACATTTCGATGGCAGATATGAAGTGGAGAATGCTTGTAAGTTTGCAAAAAAGTACGGGCTCCTCTGATGTTTCTGTCTTGGCTTGCCGGAAAGCCTGTAAGCTGTTTAATTCTCTCTCGGAAAACAACCGAAAAGTGGGGTGGAGCAACGTGGCCGGGCCCGAGAAAAACCTTGTTTTTAACGGTTATTTTGATATTAAGTCCCCTGACGCAGACTTTCCGCTGGGCTGGGTCAAGGCTAACGGGGATGACGGCACCGCCTTGGCATGGACCGGCGATTTTGTTGACATTATCAACTGCCGCACCGTCAAGGTTACCAATAGGAAATATACAGAAAGCTTTACGGGGATCGTCCAGGACCAGCAATATAGCATTGAAGTACGGCCCGGCGCGGTCTGGGAGCTGGCAGCCTGGATGCGTACAGCCAGAGCAGGCGTACCCTTAAGGTTAGTAGCGGTATTTCTCGCCGAAAACTAAGGCGATTGTGCTGGCACACACCCTGGGCGATCCTTTTGACCTGGACGCAGTTATGGAGATGACGAGGAAGCATGACTTATGGTTGATTGAAGATAACTGCGATGCCAATGGCTCTACTTACAGGGGCAGATTGACCGGGACCTTCGGTGATGCGGCCACCTTCAGCTTTTATCCATCTCATCACATCACGATGGGGGAGGGCGGGGCAGTGGTTACCAATGACTCCCAAATGGCGTCCATAATTAAAAGTTTACGCGACTGGGGCCGGGACTGCTGGTGTCGTCCGGGCACGGATAATTCCTGCGGCAGGCGCTTTGAAATGCAACAAGGTGAACTACCTTTTGGCTACGACCATAAATATATCTACAGCCTGAAAGTAACCGATATGCAGGCAGCAGTAGGCTGCTCCCAATTGGAAAAGCTTGACCTTATATATGGACGACTTTGTGAAAATAGTTGAGTGTTTTATATACAAAAAGCCGGAGAGGAAGCACTACAACGTTACGCCGACCGAATCCATTGATCTATTAACGGCGGCAGAAATGATTAATCAGGTTGGCGGGTTCGAGAGCGAAATACGAGTTCTCAACGAGGGAATGAATGCAGAATATACGGGGGATAACTCAAGGCTTTTATCTGAAATAGGCGGTGATTTCAAATTTACCGAATATCAGAAAGCGTTTGCGGCGCTTTTTAAATATTACAGCCGGGTGCTGGATGCGCTTGACATCGAAACCATCCGGAAAGATCCCTACCTGGAGAGCTGCTGGATATCGACTGAGCAAAAGCAACCGTTAGCTTAAAGACTTAAGAACCCCTGAAAAGAAAAAATGTTGCACGAGGGGGATACGGGAATGCAGGAGATATTTCAAACAGTTTACAAAGGAAAAAAGGTCATGGTTACCGGACATACAGGGTTTAAGGGCGGGTGGTTGTGTTTATGGCTTGTTCAGTTGGGCGCGGAGGTTTTAGGGTATTCTCTCCCGCCTCCTACAGAACCAAATCTCTTCACTGCGATAGGCCTGGAAGGTTGCCTGCGACACGTGGAAGGGGATATCCGCGATCTGAAGCAAGTTGAGATGGTTATGGATCGCTTTCAACCGGATATGATTTTCCACCTGGCTGCCCAGCCGCTGGTCAGGCTTTCTTATGAAAATCCGGTGTTAACCTTTGAAACCAACGTTCAGGGTACTGCAAATCTTTTGGAAGCTTTCCGAAAGTGTGATTCAGCCCAGGTTTTTATTGCTGTTACGAGCGACAAGTGCTATGAGAACCGCAATTGGGTATGGGGCTACCGCGAGTGCGACCCTTTGGGTGGCCATGACCCGTACAGCGCTTCGAAGGGTTGTGCTGAACTTGTTGTCCAGGCTTATACGCGGTCGTATTTTACAAAGGATGCAGGTAAAAGGGTGGCCTCGGTGCGTGCGGGAAATGTCGTCGGGGGAGGGGACTGGGCGAGAGACAGGATTGTACCCGATGCCATCACAGCAATCGTGAAGGGGGAAAAGGTCCGGGTGAGAAACCCCCGCGCAGTCCGGCCCTGGCAGTATGTCCTGGAACCCTTATCAGGGTACCTCTGGCTGGGAGCTTTGATGTGGCAGAACTTTCAAAGCTTTTCAGGAGCCTGGAATTTTGGACCGCCTATGGATTCGGCTAAAACTGTAAAACAACTGGTAGAGGAATTAATACGGCAATGGGGTTCCGGAGAGTGGATTGATGCTTCAAACCCGGAGGATTTTTACGAGGCTCCCTGTCTACGTTTATCTCCAGAAAAGGCACGTGAATTGCTTGGGTGGCGGACAGTCTATGACTTTCAGCAGGCGCTTGCCGCCACGGTCAATTGGTACCGTGCCTTTTATGCACAGGCAGGCACCCCCGGGCTCCTCCACGATTTATGTTGTTTACAGATTGCGGAGTATTGCACTGAAGCCCAAGGTAAAGGTTTGCCCTGGTTATCTTAGATGACTTCCGAAATTTGAGAAATGAAAGGGATGTCTTGAAAAAATATTACTTGTCGAGTAACCTGACACGAGCGCCGGGAATACAATATAGGCAAGTGCACTTTTTTGTGTTTTTTAACAGGCTTTTGGCACTAAATTGAGGGAGGGGATGATTTTTGGCGCAGGAACAAGGGTCAGCTTCGGAAGGCCGGGAGGTCAGCTTATTTTCTTTGCTTGCGAGTACACTTACGGGCCTCGAAAAAAAGCAGGTTGACATCGCAAGTATCGTAGCCCTGCTCTCTCTTTTCAACCTTTTCAGTATTTTAAATTTGGTCCAGAACCAGGGAGCGATGACGGCTCAGACGGGAGGTGGCAGCCTTTTAAGCAGCGACCTGGTCGCCAGCCTGGCCAGCATGTTTGCCGAAGGAGGGAAACCGAGCCCGGAACTCCTTCTCAACCTGCTGCAGAAGCAGGGGAAAAAGATCAATCCCCAGCTCCTTACCTCTTTGCTCTCCCTCGCCGGAGGGGGAAAAGGAGGAGAAGGAGGGGAAAACGGCAAATTCAAAGACCGGGCCTCCTCAAGATGAGCGGCGGCAGAGGGCTTCTCGGCTGCTCACGCCGGCGAGACCAGGGCCGGAAGCAGGCGCGTCTCAATCAGGAGCCGTAACCGGAAAACGGCTCTTTTCTTTTGGCGGGCCGGGTGATTGGCAAGCCCTCAGGAAGGACGGTATTTCCCCCCTTTTTTGATCACCTTTTCTTTGAATCAGGCATATCCTGGTAAAAAAAGGACGGGAGGAAGATTTTTTGACCTGGGCTGTTATTCTTGCAGGAGGAAGGGGGCAGCGCTTTTGGCCCCGGAGCAGTTCAGCCTTACCGAAACAGTTTCTTAAAAACTTCTTACCAGCGAGGAGAGGGTGGGCATGAAGATAGAATTTGGCACCGAAGGATGGCGGGGCCTCATCAGCGAGCAATTCACTTTTGAGAACCTCCGGGCCGTTGTCCGGGCCCTGACAGCTTTTCTTCTCGCACACGGCAAAGGAAGAAGGGGCGTTGTCGTAGGTTATGATACGAGGTTTCTTTCCCGGGAGTACGCCCAGGAGGCGAGCAACGTGCTGGCATCCTCCGGAGTCGAAGTTTTTCTGGCGCGGGAGCCGGCTCCCAGTCCTGTAATTTCATACAATACCAAGACTTTTCGGGCGGCGGCGGGACTGGTAGTTACTGCGAGCCACAACCCGCCTGTTTACAATGGCATTAAACTTAAGGGTCCCTATGGGGGCCCGGCCCTGCCGGCAATGCTGGAGGAAATTGCGGGCCGCATTTCCTTTTCGGATTTAGAGGGTGAAAGCAGCCAGGCCGAGATCCACGAATTTCACCCGGCTGCGACTTACCTCCCCCGCGTGTCCACCCTTGTGGACGGCAGCAATCTTGCCCGGAGCGGCCTGCGGGTTGTAGTAGACAGCATGTACGGAGCCGGACAGGGATATCTTTCCTCTCTGCTGCGGCGGTGCGGAGTTCCCTGCCTGGAGATCCGAACGGGTTATAATCCCGGTTTCGATGGAATTTCTCCCGAGCCTGTTGCCAAGAATTTAGGTGCTTTGGTGGCGGCTGTTCGTGATTACGGAGCCGATCTGGGCCTGGCTTTGGATGGGGACGGCGACCGCCTCGGGGTTGTGGATCAAGACGGCAACTTCGTTGACCCTCACCATATTATGGTGCTCATTGCCCGCCACCTCGTAGAAAACCGTCACTGGCCCGGGGATTTCGCAAAAACCGTCGCGACTACAGTAATGATGGATAAACTGGCGCGGGCTTACGAACGCCGGCTTCACGTGACACCTGTTGGATTTAAACATATCACCAGGTTGTTTTTAGAGGGAGACCTCCTCCTGGGCGGCGAAGAAAGCGGCGGCATCGGGGTTCGCAATCATATCCCGGAGCGGGACGGGACGGTTGCCGGTCTGCTCCTGCTCGAGGCCCTTGCGACATGGAATCTTTCGCTCCAGGAGTTGGTTACGGAAATTCATGATCTGTTCGGGCCCCATTATTACCAGCGTTTGGATTGCTCTCTTACTCCGGAAATGAAGGAGCGCTACCATGCCCTGGCAGAAAACGCTCCGGACTGTTTGGGGCGTTTTCGAATCACAGCCACGGAGCCCCTGGATGGAATTAAATTCTGGCTGGGGAAGCACGGGTGGGTTCTTTTACGCGCCTCGGGCACCGAACCGCTGCTGCGGGTTTACGCAGAAAGCAACAGTTTGCGGAAGACAAAAGAAATTTTACGGAGCGCGCGGAAAATATTGCTGAAATAAAAGAGGTTTAAGAAACCTTGTTTGAAGCTCTCACCTCTTGCGGGCAAAGGGGATATTATAAGAGAGGGGAGCATGATTAGGGGGGTAGAAGCAATGAACAAGGCCGGGAACGACGGAAAGCAAGCATGTTTCCTGGAACATGTCTACGGAGACGGCTATGATCGCGGCTACGCGGACGGGCACGCGGACGGCTTTGCCAAGGGTTATAAGATAGGGGCCGTCAAAGGGCATGAAAGCGGTTTTGAGCAGGGCCGGCGTCAGGGGTACCTGGCCGGGTTCGAAGCCGGCTGCCAGGCAGGAAAGAAGGAGGCTGACAGCTTATTTAACCAGGGTTGGGAGCAGGGTTATTTGAAAGGGTATGATGTAGGGTTTGGGGTTGGTTTCAAAGAAGGCCTTGAGCAGTAAGATTCAAGAATTTAATAACCCTAGAGCCGTGCCGCGGAAAAGAGACGGGCAAATAAAAATAATTGGGATTCGACTCCTAAATTATTCCACAGCCCCTAATTATTGTGACAAACACCTAAAATAGTAAGACAACCCTTTTATTCTTAGCCTTTCCTTGTCTAAGGCAAATTAGTAACTTTGTCTCATGTTGAGATTTATTAGTATAATGGGGGAGCAGTCTTAAACCAGAAGGGAGAACTTAGAATGCGTAGGAAAGTTCAGCTGGTTGTTTGTTTGCTCCTTTTAGGTGTTTTTTTAGGGTGTTTATCTTTCCCGGCCTTGGGAGCGACCCGCGTTGTTTACTACCGGGGGTGTTTAAACGACAGCTTTCTGATGCAAATTTTCCAGCAGGTATTTCCTCGCGATGTTATTAAAATCATCCGGACCAACCCCCGGCTTCAACCCCAATCCCAGCCCCAACCCCAGCCTGAGCCCCAACCAAAGCCTGAGCCCCAACCCGATCTTCGGGGACTTACCCAAGACGAACGGGCAATGTTCAGCCTGGTCAATCAAGAGCGCAGGCGGGCCGGTCTTGATCCTCTCGTGATCGATTACCAGCTGGTACGCCTGGCGCGCCTGAAAAGTCAGGATATGGTGGACAAGGGCTACTTCGGTCATTATTCTCCCACTTACGGTTCTCCTTTTAACATGATGAGAAACGCAGGAGTGAAATACCGCTATGCCGGGGAAAACCTTGCGGGGGCGAGCACTGTCGCAACAGCCCACCGTGCCTTAATGAACTCTCCAGGCCACCGCGCTAATATCCTGAACCCGAAATTCAGCCGGATCGGAATCGGTGTTGTTTCCGGAGGGCCTTACGGGAAGATGTTCACCCAGATGTTTACAGGATAACTCCGCGCGGCCGAAAGGGCTCGCCGGCAACAACACTTGTCAGCCTGAGCAACAACCTTCACTTTAAAGGACCCTCTTTTTAAATCACCCAAACTTTGTTGGCGGTGAACTTTGCTGTGCGCGGCTGGGCCGCTGTTTTTTTAAGCAGCGGCTTTTTTCGTTGCTCCAATCCCGGTTACGCACATCTCGCACCTCTCTACATATTATATTATAGAAAAATTTGCCCTGGTAGGGAGGGAAGCGAGATGAATCACGTTGCCTGCGAAAAGCTCAAGGTCGAGCACGTTGTCGGAGAAAAGACTGTTCAGGTAGTCCTAAAAGAAGAGTTTACCGTACCGGAACCGAAGCCGGATATCGATAAAATTATTTCGATTGATAAAACCGTTAAAATTACTGACATCCAGGTGATTCAGGACAAGGTGATTATTGAGGGCGCGCTTAACCTGCAGGTTGTCTATGTCGCGGCGCTGCCTGAGCAACCGGTCCACCATACCCATGTAAAGCTGGAGTTTACCCAGTTTGCGGAAATACTAGGCGCCGAACCCGGGATGACGGCGCGTGTAAATGCAAAGGTCGTGGACATCCAAGGCACGGTAAACCCGCGCAAGGTGGGCGTTTTTGAAGTCGCCGCAGTTCTTCATATTTTTGTGAAAGTGACCGAGACCAAGCAGATCGATGTCATGGTAGAACCGCCTCCGGGTGTTGTGGCGAAAATGGAGACGCTCCGGATTGAAGAGGTGGTCACGGAGGGGAGGGCCCAGGTCGTTGTTTCGGGCCGGTTTACCGTCCCGGCGGAAAAACCCCCTGTTGATAAGATTTTAGATGTAGATGCCAAGGTGACGATTACAGACAAGAAAATCCTGGACGGCAAGGTCATTGTGGAGGGGGAGGTTGCTCTCCAGTTTATTTACGTCGCCCTGGAGGAAACCCAGCCGGTTCACCACATGCACCATAAACTTCATTTTACCCAGTTCATCGAGGTGCCGGGCGCCGAGCCGGATATGCACGTCCAGGTGGAGGAAACGATTACCCACATCGGGTGGGATGTCATCAACGCAGAGACCGTCGGCGTGGAGATCATTATGGACAAGGTGGCAAAGGTTACTGAACCCAGGGAATTAAGGGTCGTTACAGATGTTGAGAAGATGAAAGTTGAGAAAGAGCGGCTCCGGGTCGAGCGTGTGGTGGGAGAAGACCGCGCCCAGATTGTGATACGGGAGCAGGTGGACGTTCCACCCGAAAAGCCGGGGGTTGCAAAGGTATTGGATGTCAATGTCCATAAGATCGAAATCCCTGAAGAGGAAATCGTAATTATTAAGGACAAGGTCATTTTAAGCGGAAAGATCGAAGCTCAGGTCCTTTATGTAGGTGACGGACCGGAACAGCCCGTCCACCACATGGAGGCAGAAATCAAGTTCCGCCACTTTATTCCAATTCCCGGCGCCCAGCCCGATCAGGCCGTGCTCGTGCAGGCTGCGGTGGAGCACACGACGGCCCGAATCGGCGTTACAGGAGGGAAGCTCACCCTTGAGGTTGTGCTGAATATTGCGGCTCGGGTAGTCGAAACCATCCAAATCGACGTTGTGTTGTGTCCGGCAGTCCCGGTCCCGGATCAGGTGCCCTGTCCGCCGGGTGAAGTGCTGCAGCATACGGTTCAGCCCGGCGATACGCTCTGGAAGCTTTCGCAAAAGTACCACGTAAGTGTGAATGCGATTATCAGGGCGAACCCGGGGATCGATCCTGGTAACCTGCGGGTAGGTTCGGTCTTGATCATTCCGTGCGATCCCCGGTAGGGTTAAGCAGGCTTGGACAGAGAATAGAAAGACAAGCAAAGATAGATTGGGTCCAGGCAGCCGCCGGACCAATGATCATACCGGTCAGCAATTAAAAAATTTTGAGGCGAAGGAGGTTTTTGGCGATGGTCAACCAAAACCAGGAAACATGTGTCAGAATTAAGTTTCCGGCTGTAGTAGGCGAGGCTACGGTCCAGCACATTGTTCAGAGTGTCGTTCACATCACTGAAGGAGCAATAAAAATTGACCATATTGAAGCATCTATCAAGGAATTGGATTGGGATGTGCTTGACGGGAAGGTCGTCTTCCACGGGGTCATTCACAAGCAGATCTTTTTTGTGAGTAAAGAGAACTTCGTCCGGCACCAGTCCGAGGATGTGCAGTTCAGCGGTCACGCCGTAATTCCCGGGGCGATGCCCGATATGGAGGCCCAGGTTACGGCTATAATCAGGCGCCCCATTACTTTCCAGCTTCTTTCCCGGAGCCGCCTCGAACAGCATATTCTTGTGGACGTGACGGTACGGGTTACCAAGACGGAGGAGCTTCCCGTTCCGCTGCTGGGAAGCATCGCCGGCCAGGTTGTTTTAAACGGCGTTCCTCAAGTTCTCGCCCCGGTCGCTGTTTTTGATTCCGTGTGGCGCTTGATCGGCTTCACCTTTTCTAATAACAACGGGGGCTTCCGCTTTGTTTCCCTGCCGCCTGGCGAATACAATGTTGCGGCAACCCAGGCGGGAGTGTTTGAACTCAAGCGCGCTACCGTTGAGGCTTGCGAAGAAACAACGGTAAACTTCTTCCAGACGCCAAGCACCGATTGTACGGCGATCCTGCCTGCCTTTGTCTGTACCTTGTTGGGCAGCTTGCTGGAGCTGGTGACGTAAAGCGAAACACCGAACCGCATTCCCAGGATGACAGCCGATTAAAACTCATTAAAGCACCCCTGCTTTCGGGCAAAGCTGCCAGCTTGCCAGAGCAGGGGTATTTTCATGCAAGGTTTAGAGGGCGGATTGGTTTAGAAGGGCCGGATTCTGGAAAGAATAGGAAGCAAAAGTCATCAAGGAAGAAGGTGAGCGGCATGAAAAAGCTTTTCCTGCGTTTGGGTGGCCCACTATTGTTTGGTTTTATCTTCTTCGTTTGCATGGCCCTCGCCCCTGTTGAAGCCCCGGAACAACCGGGGGCCCTGCAGGGAATTAAATGGCAGACAGAAGGTGACAGGGCCCAGGAAGTCATCCGCTTTCATGTAATCGCCGCTGGTAACAGCAGCCGGGAGCAGGAATTAAAGCTGAAGGTGAGAGACGCGGTCCTTGCCTACTTGCGGCCCGGGCTTCAAGCTGCGCCGGATGAGGCTGCCGCGGCCGCCTTCATTAAAAATCATCTTTTCCAGATCGAGGAGGTTGCTGCAAAGACGGTCCGGATGGCCGGATTTTCCGAACCGGTCCAG
>DAOURU010000210.1 GCA_030627585.1 Bacillota bacterium | reverse complement strand
GCCTTGCCCATTCCGGCGTGGGGATACCCCGGCGGAACAGGGCCGATGCCGCCCAGCAGCATGAGAACCTGTCTCCGTACCTTATCCAGACTCAATCCCTGGGCGATTAAAACACGGGCCGCTACTCCTTCTCCTTCCCGGATCAGCCCCAGCAAAATATGTTCAGTTCCCACATAGCTGACACCCTGCCGGCGTCCTTCTTCATGAGCAAGTTCGAGAACCTTTTTGGCGCGGGGGGTAAGGCCAACCTCTTCCCCGGCCCGGATTTCCCCAGGCGCAATAATCTTCTCGACTTCTTCCCGCACCTTTTGGAGGTTAACCCCAAGGGCCTGGAGAGCCTTTGCTGCGATTCCTTCCCCTTCGCGGAGCAAACCCAGTAACAAGTGCTCTGTTCCTACTGCGGGATGCTTCAGCCTCCTCGCCTCTTCCTGTGCCAGTAAAAGAACCTTCTGTGCCCTTTCCGTAAACCTTCCAAACATAGAGTAATCCACCTCCTGTCTTAAAATTAGCCATTCCGGCAGGCCGCACTCAGCAGGCCGCCTTCGGGTAAACCCATTTTAGGAAACCGCACAATGAATCCGGTAAAATTTTTCCCCGTCAACGGTTTACGATCCGGCTAAAGCCTCCCGGATGATCCCCGCTCGTTTGAAATCGCGGTTAAAAGCATCCATCTCCTTTCCCGCCATCTTCTGAAGAAAAGCGGGCCTTGTCCGCACCAGCAGTTCATTCAAGGTTTTGGTGTCAACATTCCGCACCAGCCCCAGGTCGACACCGAGGCGCAGGTTCGAGAGAAGGCCCATTGCCTCTTCTGAACTGAGAATGTAGGCATTGGAGAGGATGCCGTAAGAACGGAAGATCCTGTCTTCAAGCTGGGTTAACTTCTCTTTTTGAAGGTCTTCCCGCGCCTGCTCCTCCTGCTCGATGACCTGGCGGCTGACAGCCGTCAGGTTTCCGTTTATCTCTTCTTCCCGCGGCCCTAAAGTAATCTGGTTGGAGATTTGGAAAAGATTCCCTTTCGCCTCCGTCCCTTCCCCGTAGAGCCCCCGCACCACGAATCCCAATTTGGCCAAAGCCGTAAAGACCCGGCTGGCCTGATTTGTCATCACAAGCGCGGGCAGGTGCATCATCACGGAGGCCCGGAGGCCGGTGCCCACATTGGTGGGGCAGCAGGTGAGGTAGCCGTACTGTTCGTCGTAGGCGTAATGAAGCTTGCTTTCCACCAGATCGTCCACCTGGCCGGCCAGTTCCCAAGCAGCCTCCAGCTGGAGGGCGGGGAAGAGCACCTGAATCCGGAAGTGGTCCTCTTCGTTCACCATGATGCTGACGGCTTCGTCATCCCGCATGATAAGCCCGCGCCCTTCTCCCTCATTCTGAGCGTGCTGGGGGCTGATCAGGTGCTTCTCAACCAGGATCTGCCTGTCCAAAGAGGAGAGTTCATCCATCGTAATAAAAGCAAGGGGTCCTATTTTCTGCTGGACTCCGGGGGTATCCAGCGCTTTTCGGCCTAAACTGAAGACCTCGCGCGCTTGCTCGGGAGACTGCAGGTGCGGGAAAAGAAAATCTGCCAAATTCCGCGCCAGCCGGATCCGGCTGCTGATTACGATATGGGAGTAAGGCCCCGTGCCTTCCATCCACTTTGTATAGGCGGTGTTAAGATGTTTTTGAATTGACATAACCCTTTTCTCCCCCGGTCCTACTTGAGTTTTTGCTCCAAGGCGCGGATGCGATCTCTCAGTTCGGCCGCCCGTTCGTAAGCCTCGGCGCGGACGGCGCTCTGAAGCTCTTCCCGCAGCCGCTCGATTTCCTGTTTAAACCTCAGCTTCCCGCCGGCGCGCCGGGGGACCTTCCCCCCATGCTGGCTGTTTCCCTGGACCCTGCGGAACAGCGGGCCAAGCCATTTCTCAAAAGCTTCATAGCACTGGTTGCAGCCGAAACGCCCGACCTGGCCGAACTGCCTGTAAGTAAGTTTGCATTTGGGGCACTGAGGGGTGGCAACAGGCGCAACCTCGAGCGGAGAGCCCTCCAGCAGACCTGTAAGAAACTTGTGGATCGAAAAATTGGGTTCAAAATTAAAGGGTATTTCATGATGACGGCGGGCGCATTCCTCGCACAGGTGAAGCTCCGTTTTTTTGTTGTTCTGAATTTTCGTGAGGTGTACTGTTGCCGGTCTTTTCAGGCATTCTTCACAGTACATTCCCCTTCACTCCCTTCGGCCCTCCGACGGCAGGCCGGTTAAAGACTCTCAGTTTACTCGAACCCGCCCCCTGCCATGAGTTCCCTGAGAATTTGAAGCTTGAGGTAATTCCAGTCATCACCCGAAACAGACATTTCCAGGGCGCGGAAAACGGTATTCAAAAGAGCAAGCTCCCGTTCTGTGAAAAATCCTTTTTGAGCAAGCGTACGCAGTGCACCTTGGAAATGCCGGCCCGGGGGGCCGTTTCCCGAAATTGCGTTCGGGCGTCGGGACGGTGCCGCAGCATCCAGCCTGCAAATTCTAATGCAGCCGCTGCCGCCCCGGCGGCTTTCCACAAGATACCCCTGGCTGATGTCGAAACGGGTATTCAGCACATATGTGATTTGGGACGGAACACAGGCGAACTTCTCCGCGATCTCTTTCCGCCTGATCACAACCCACCCCTGAGGGCTCCGCCTTAAAAGTTCCTTTAAATAGGCTTCAATTGCAGAAACAAGACTGCCCATCTATCCTCACACGCAGGAAATTAATTAATTTTTGACTTTCTTTGACTTTTATAATAATACATAACATGCTGCATAGCAATCCAAACCCGGTTTATTTTCTCCCAAAATTGGCCGTAATAGTCCTTTTTTTTCGCATTTACTTATTAACTCAAACTAACTTAAAAGATTTTTCAGGCTGACTTAAAAATCCAGCGTTTCCATCCCTTTGGGAAATGATTTAATGTGGCAGGTATCGTTGAGGCGGCAAATCACGAAGCCATGCCGGCCGGAATACTCAATCACATTGATGGCGCAGGTGTCCTGTCTGATGTGCCAGAAATGCGAGTTGTCCAGACCGAGCAGGGCACACAGGATCACCTTTGTGACAACACGGTGACTTACGGCCACAACATTTTGGCCGTTGTGGCGGGCTGCGATCCGGTCCAGGGCCGCGAGGGCGCGCTCCCGGACATCATCCAGGCTTTCCCCCTTTTCAAAGCGCACTTTATGGGGTGCAGTGTTCCACAAATGGTAAAGATCCACGTACTGATCCCTGACTTCTTGATGGGTAAGCCCCTGCCACTTGCCGTAATCCAAATCGGTCAGGC
>DAOURU010000051.1 GCA_030627585.1 Bacillota bacterium | reverse complement strand
GCGCTTGGGATTGCTGGGAGTTGAGGTAACCCGGAGTATTTATTTAAGTGCGTGGATTAACGAACATCTCTTTGGCGGTTTGCTGCGGGTTAAGGGTACGAAACATGTAAAGAAATTAGCTGCTCCTTATTTGAATTCTTTTGTAGGTGGGCACGGCAGGGAAACAGTTGGTTCCACTGTTGACTTTGCCCGGCAGGATTATGACGGGGTGGTGCAAGTAGCGCCTTTTACTTGCATGCCCGAAATTGTCGCCCATTCTATTCTTCCTGCTGTTACAAAAGCTTACGGAATCCCAACCCTCACTTTTTACTTGGACGAGCAATCCGGAGAAGCAGGGATTCAGACACGCCTGGAGGCGTTTGTAGATTTGATCGCAGCGCGTCGGGAAAGAATGAGAAAGGAGAACCAATAGCATGGATCTTTTTTTAGGAATTGATGTCGGTTCAGTCAGCACCAATTTGGTATTGCTTGATTCCGCAGGAGAACCCCATCTCGCGCCTCTTTACCTGCGCACGCAAGGTCAGCCTATTGTGGTCCTCCAGCAGGGACTTGCTCTTTTAAAAGATCAGCTTTCTTCTCGGGATCGAATCTGTGGTGTGGGAACTACGGGAAGCGGTCGCTTATTGGCAGGTGTTTTAGCCGGCGCGGATGTTATTAAAAATGAAATTACAGCCCATGCTGTGGCTGCCCTCCGGATTGTACCCGATGTCCGCACAATTTTTGAAATCGGGGGGCAGGATTCAAAGATTATAATTTTGAGAGACGGGATTGTGGTAGATTTCGCTATGAATACGGTCTGCGCGGCGGGGACAGGTTCTTTTTTAGACCAGCAGGCCTTTCGTCTTAATCTTTCGATTGAGGAGTTTGGGGAACTGGCTTTAGAAACAACCAACCCTGTCCGGATTGCCGGCCGTTGTACTGTTTTTGCGGAATCTGATATGATTCACAAGCAGCAAATGGGACATGGTTTACCAGACATTATTGCCGGTTTATGTGAGGCTTTGGTGCGCAACTATTTAAATAATGTTGGAAAAGGCAAGGAAATCATCCCTCCTATTGTTTTTCAAGGGGGTGTTGCCGCAAATCTGGGGATGCGGGCCGCCTTTCAAAAAGCCTTAAAAACTGAAATTACAATCCCTCCTTACTATAACGCGATGGGAGCTTATGGAGCAGCTTTGCTGGCGCGGGAGCATGCAAAAGAAAAAGGCCAAACGAGCTTTCGAGGTTTTCAAGTAGCTACGCTCCAATTTCAGCCCCGGAGTTTTGAGTGTAAAGGGTGTTCAAATGCCTGTGAAGTGATTGAAATCAGGGAGGGCAAACAGGTTCTGGCACGCTGGGGAGATCGCTGCGGGCGCTGGGGATTCTCTGTGACCGAAGCCGCAAAAGTAAAATCAATTTCGTAAAAAGTTTTCGGAAAGGTTGACACTTGGTAGGACCGCCGGTAAAATACGGGTGTCAACCTTTAATATTCTGAGATGAGGAGAGTTGAGAAAAAGATGAGTGAAGCGAAGATTATACTGGAAGAGAAAGAGATCCCCCGCGCCTGGTACAACATTCAGGCGGATATGCCTGAACCTCCATCCCCTCCTTTAAACTCTGTTACCCAACAGCCGACTGTTCCCGACGATTTGGCGGCAATTTTTCCGCCTGATTTGATTGCCCAGGAAGCCAGCCGGGAACGCTGGATTGAAATTCCCGGGGAAGTGCTTGAGATTTACCGTTTATGGAGACCTACTCCCCTTCACCGCGCCCACCGTTTGGAACAAGCACTTCAAACCCCGGCACAGATTTATTACAAATACGAAGGGGTCAGTCCTGCCGGAAGCCACAAGCCCAATACCGCCGTGGCTCAGGCTTACTATAACAAAAAGGCAGGAATAAAACGTCTGACTACCGAAACAGGTGCCGGGCAATGGGGAAGCGCCTTGAGTATTGCCTGCAGATTCTTCGGTCTGGAATGTACGGTCTATATGGTGAGGGTAAGTTACAATCAAAAACCCTACCGGCGTTCTTTTATGGAGGTTTATGGGGCGCAGGTAATTCCGAGCCCCAGCGCCGAAACGGCAGCGGGAAGGAAGGTCTTAGCCGACCACCCGGATTCTCCGGGGAGCCTGGGGATCGCGATTAGTGAAGCGGTTGAAGACGCGGTCCAGCACGGGGATGCAAATTATTCTTTGGGAAGTGTTTTAAATCACGTGCTTCTTCACCAGAGCGTAATCGGTCTTGAAGCGAAGGCCCAAATGGCAAAAGCAGACCTCTACCCCGATGTGGTTATTGCTTGTCATGGCGGGGGAAGCAATTTTGCAGGTTTGGCCTTTCCCTTCTTGCAAGACAAGTTTCAAGGAAAAGAGGTCCGCGCGGTCGCCGTTGAACCCACAGCCTGTCCCACGTTAACCAGGGGGCAATACCTTTATGATTTCGGTGATACTGCGGGATTAACACCCTTAATAAGAATGTATACCCTGGGTCATGATTTTATCCCACCGGGCATTCACGCCGGGGGTCTTCGCTACCATGGGGCCGCATCTTTAGTCAGCAAGCTTTACCATGACGGCTACATTGAGGCTCAGGCTTATGGGCAGACCGAAGTTTTCCAGAGCGCGTTGCTTTTCGCTCAAACGGAGGGGATTCTGCCTGCACCCGAGGCGGCCCATGCCATACATGCCGCTGTTGTCGAAGCTGCAGCAGCCAGGGAAGCCGGCGAAAAGAGGGTAATTCTTTTCAATTTAAGTGGGCACGGCCACTTTGACCTGACAGCTTATGACGATTATCTTGAAAATAAGCTTAATAACATTACCTTTTCTCCTGAAATGCAGGCAGAAAGCAAGAAAACCATTCCCAAAGTGGAGTAAGTAAATATGCTCACCAAAAGGGCTGCCTTCGCGGCAGCCCTTTTTGTTGCGGTTTTCAACCAAAGGCTCAACTCAACTCCTTGCGGGCTTTTAGTTCGAGCCTCTCCTCTTTGAAAGGCGCTTAAGCCTTGCTGGAATTCCTTCGCTTATTGCCTAGTTCCAGGTGTAAGCAAAGTTTTAAAAAATGATTTCCCCACTCGGAGTTGACAGCAGCCAGAAGAGAGTCATTTGCGCTGTCCGGAAGCCAAGATGAAGAGGCCGTTTTAGGGTAGCAGCCAAAACATTTTACCCCGGTCGGAATCAGGGCGGCCAACTCTCTAAAATTCGGCTCGGGGGGAAACAGACATAGCTGGTTTGGGTTATAAGTGTAGTCGGAAAACTGGAAGTTACCGGTCGGGTCAGCGACCCACATGGCCTGTTTCATTGCGTCTAGGCCGCGCCAGTGCTTTGTCGTCTACAGGGACAAGCTTGCCAGGGGGGCGGAGCCGTACCGTGCGATCGTCCGCGTGCTCAAGGCGGCCCTGGCGGAGAAAGATTACGTGGCCGAAGGCCACACGGAGCGGGTGAAAAGGCTGGTCTGTATGCTGGGCAAAGCGGTAGGGCTCTCCCGGAGCGACCTGGATACCCTTTGCCTTTTGGCGGTCGTGCATGACGTGGGTAAGCTTGGGGGTGCCGGAGCACATCCTTTTCAAGCCTTCGGTGCTCACCGAGAAAGAGTGGGAGGAAATGAAACACCATCCTGAGGTGGGGTACTGGATCGCCCTTTCTTCGCCCCGGGAGGACGCGGAATTTCTGGCCCGGTTTCACAGAGGAGATTCTTTGGAAAAAAAGAAAAGACAAGAAGGGTCCGTTGGCTGATCGGGATGGATACGTCGGAGAGTACCAAAGAAGCCGATTGACTCTGAAAAAAGGTACGTACCAGCACCTTTTTAGTTTGTGTGAGAGGAAATTCCTGCCGGATGTCGAAAACCCTACCATAGGTTATGGGGATGCCGAAAAGGCCCTTATAGTAACATACAAGAGAAAGAAGAAGAATATAAAGTGCAGGGTGCTTTTTGGGTAGCCAATAATGATACGCAAGAGGAACAAAAAGGGTATGTAGCAAAGTACGCCAATGTTGCAATGTTTATCAGAAGAGGAAGGAGAGAAATTGCCGCCGGAAAGACAAACTGGCGATCTTCCCGAGGCAAGAAAAATTACTTTTTTCAGGAGGTTGCCGTTGATGAATCCAATACCTTCCGAAGTTGTTGAAAAAACGTGGAAAAAAGTGGGGAGCATGTCTCCTCTTCAAGGACAGAAAATAATTAACCAGATGAGCAAGCAGCAGCCGGTTATTCTTGCTTATCTTCTGGCGGCAGGAGGCGATCTTTTAAACGAGGACGAGCGAGAATTATTGCTTTATTTAGGAGTGGTGGTATGGCAGATAATGCTCCAGGGAAATGCGTCGTTGCCTAAAGTTACCGAAAAAACTCTAGATAAGGCAGAAAGAAAAAACATGAAGATGCTTGAACGTTTTCCCGGTAAGCCTTTCGACCAGATGGAGAAGGGCGTGGAAGAAATGCTCCGGAATTATAACCAACGAGAGGTTTTAAAGTATGTTGTTGAAGCATTGATGGAAGAACCAGAAGAAGGGTGTTTTATCAGGGAGGAAAATAAAGGAATCATGATGGTTTTCTTGAAAACGGTGATCGATTGTTTTGATCGGGCAAACCCCCTAAAATTGGACAATTAGCCTTTCTTATCTAACCCACCATGCCCGCAAGGTACAACCGATAATGAAAATTAGGCAAAAGGCCGACTTAAAATTTTGTCCCAAACCCGTGTCCGAATTAAAATGATTCCCCATATTTCTATATCAACGAAGTGAACCGGGCGCTGGCGAGGGTAACTTGATCCCGCAGGCGGTGGTGTAAATTTTCTGGGATTTCGGGGAGAGCGTGTGGTAGACACGTTCAAAGAAGTGGCAGATGAAGGGACCTTATATGTCACCAACAAGAGGGTCCTGTTTGTCGGTTCCAGAAAGAATGTGAGCCACCCGATCAACAAGATTGTGGCCATTAGCAGGTATGCCGATGCCATCCAGTTTCAGAAAGAGAACGAAGCGCGCCCCAAGTATTTCCTGATCAGGGACCCTTATGCCATTGATGAGATCGGCCTGATTGTGAACAGGCTGGCCACAGGTATTTAGTGATCCGGTTCCTGCCTGTAAGTATCTGTTCTGCCTTTGCTATCGCGAGAAAGATTTTGCCGCGGAGTCTAAGAGGTAAGCAACTTTTTCCTACTGCTACTCCAGCGAATCTCTGCTTCATTATTTTTCCTTCCTTCTCTCGCTTCCATTCTCAACTTTAAGTTTACTACGTTCGAGTTTGCCGCGGAAGGGGGTGAAGAGTCATCAGGAAGGAAACAACTCTGGGAATATTGGGGTTATTACTCCTGGTGGTTGCAGCAGTTCTTTGTGGGTGCGGACAAAAAATGCTTCCAAAACATGGACACGAAACCCCAGGGCAACATCTTAATGATTCGCATCTAAAAAGCATCCTCATCGTCGTTGCACCCCGAGACTTCAGAGATGAGGAGCTTTTTGAACCTGAGAGGTTCTTTGGGCTCTTTTCCAGCCTATCAGCAGCCGGCGCAAACGTGGCATGATCATCACTACTGACCATCCCTTTGACCAGTGGGAGATATTCTTTAAGGTTCAGGTTTTGGCCGAAGAATTTGATAGAAGGAACTCTATCTGCTGGGTTCCAAGTGAATTTAATTGGCAACGCAGGTCTAAAGCGGTGTATATGTTGTCCGGACTTTAACATATTGACGGGGGCCCAGGTTAGCGGCATGACTCTATGGCGCTGGTTGAGTCAGGATGCCATTAAACCTTGGCGTTATCGTAGCTGGATATTCCCCTAAAGCCTCTTGAGTTTTAACGTTATTCCCGACCGGCTGCAGATGGTTGAGCGGGCCAAGGGATTGATGTTTATTCCCAGAAAGGAGGTGTTGAGCTGGCGCTCCTCCCCTGAATGAATTCAGGGGTATCCGCGCCGGAAATTGATCATGAAGGATTCTAGAAAAACCAAAACAAAGCACCTGCTCGACAGGCTTTCCCGCTTAAAAGAAGAGCTGGGCCGTTCCCGGCCTCTCTCACCCGCAGAAGCCCTGCGGTTGAGAGAGCACCTGCTGGTGGAATGGACGCATCATTCCACGGCTCTGGAAGGCAATACTCTCGATCTGCGGGAGACACGCATAATTCTGCTGGACGGACTGACCGTGGGTGGAAAAACGCTTCGCGAGCACTTGGAAGTTATCGACCACCGAGATGCGGTAGAGTGGATGGAGAGCGCATTAAAGGAAAAGGTGCCGCTGTCCGAAGCTCTAATTCGAGAACTACATCGGTTGGTTCTGAAATCAACCTTCCCAAATGAAGCAGGAAGGTATCGCCGAGGCGCGGTGCGGATAGCAGGCAGCCAGCACGTACCTCCGACAGCAAGTGATGTGCCAGATCTCGTTAGAAAAATGATTGAGGTTTACGGTGCAATGAAAAACGCTCACCCCGTGGAGCGAGCAGCCTGGCTTCACTGGCGGCTGGCTTGGATACATCCGTTTGTTGACGGTAACGGTCGCACGGCCCGGTTGCTGATGAACTTTTCCCTGATGCGGGACGGCTACCCACCGGCAGTGATCAGAAAAGAGGAACGAGAAAGGTACCTGGATGCGCTGGAGGTAGCATCTGTGAAGGGAAACCTTGAGCCGTTTGTACAGCTGGTTATCGAGAGGCTGAAAGAAAGCCTAGAATTGCACCTGGCTGTTCTGGGCCAGAAAGCAATGACAAAGAAACCAAAGCTTTGAGACGAAACGGGAGGGATGGAAAGTGGGCAAGTACGTCCCTTTCACGTTTGCGGCAACCGCTAGGCGCATGAAAGAGCTTGGCTTTGATAACCCGCGCAACCCCTGGGTGTGCATCCGGGATTTCCTGGATGACTGGTACGCTGCAAACTGGGAAACGCGCGGAAAGATGCTCGATGAGGAGCCCCCGGAAACCGGCGACCGGAGGTTTGACGCTTACCTGGGCAGCCCTTGCGGAGCACTTTGCGGTGACCTGCGGCCTTCCCGTTCCCGCCTGGGCGGGCAAGCCGGAAAGGTTCCTGGATCAGTTCTGGTTTCCGACAGAGTTCAAGAGCCGCCATGGCCCTGGCGCAGAGCCCGGCGGCCTTCCGGCAGCGGGGCATCTTTATCGATAAGACCGCCTTCATGCGTTCCCCCGCGTGCCCAGTTTCTTTTAGAGGAAATTTACGGCAAACAGCAGCTTCAGAAAAAGAGAACGTTGCAGCAGAAAAATAATACGAAGCCTAAAAGAAGACCAAGGTTGTAGGTTGCAGAGCAAGGCCTCTTTGTCCTGAATCAGAAGAATATG
>DAOURU010000145.1 GCA_030627585.1 Bacillota bacterium | reverse complement strand
TTTTCGAGGGATTGCCCACGCCGGGGCGCTGGGCGATCAAAACGCTGTTGTCGCAGCCTTTCGACTCGAACCTTCCCAACTTAGAATTGCAGGTTTCATTACCCGCGCTCCTGACGGGGATTTTTCGCTGCCGCATCAACCCGAAATCGCCCGTGTCCAGGACGGAATTGTTATCATCGAACAGTATCAACCCGGTTACGATCGGTACTCAAGGGGACAAGGTAAAGGGGGAGCTTAAATGGGAGAAGCCTTGGTTATTACGTCAGGCAAAGGTGGGGTAGGAAAAACCACAACTGCCGCAAACATCGGCACATCTCTTGCCATGATGGGCTATCGGGTCGTTCTCGTAGATGCCGATATCGGATTGCGGAACCTTGATGTGGTTATGGGGCTGGAAAACCGCATCGTGTACGACCTTGTCGATGTCGTGCAGGGCCGTTGTCGTTTAAGGCAGGCTTTAATTCGGGACCGCCGCTTTGAAAGCCTCTTTCTTTTACCTGCCGCCCAGACCAAGGACAAGACTGCTGTAAACCCTGAACAGGTGCGGGATCTCTGTCAGGAACTCGAAAAAGAAAACGATTACATAATTGTAGACTGCCCGGCAGGAATTGAGCAGGGCTTTCGCAACGCCATTGCAGGTGCAAATAAAGCCATTGTCGTGACAACACCCGAGGTTGCAGCAGTAAGGGATGCGGACCGGATTATCGGCCTTCTTGAGGCTTCTGAATTAAGGAACCCGCTTTTAATTCTGAACCGGATCCGGAGCCGCATGGTTAAAAGAGGAGATATGTTGGATGTTGAAGATGTAATCGAACACCTGGCGATCGATCTTTTGGGTATTGTGCCCGAAGATGAAACAATTATTATTTCCACGAACAGGGGCGAGCCGGCGGTGCTCAATGTTAATTCCAGGGCGGGAGCGGCTTACCGCAATATTTCGCGCCGGATTGTCGGCGAGGAAGTACCGCTTATAGATTTAGAGGCCAACGGCAGTTTTGTGCAACGGGTGAAGCGCCTCTTCGGGCTTCGCACCGGTTGAGCGGGAGGGATTCGATGCTGGAACTTTTGCAGCGGGTGTTCGGGAGAGAAGCCTCCCGGACGAGCAAGTATCTTGCAAAAGAGCGGCTCCGCCTCGTCCTGATGCACGATCGCATGGATATTTCTCCGCAAATATTGGAATCACTGCGCGCCGATCTGCTCAAAGTGATCACAGAATATATGGTAGTTGATGAAGGAGCAACAGAGATTGCCCTCCACCGCGGGCAGGGAAGTGTTGCCCTGGTGGCGAATATTCCTGTACTTAAAATGAAGCGCCTTCCCCAAAAATTAAAAAATTAAAATGCTCTCCTCTTTTCCCTTCTTTCGAAGCTTCTTAAAAGATAGACGAGACCCCGGTGATGGTTTATAATGGGTTCAGTAAGGGGAGAGAGGCGGAGCTTTCATGTTGAACCGGCGCTTGGTTATAAATCTCGACTATACCTTTCCTTTTGTGATTTTATTAATTCTGGGGCTGAGTCTCTTAATTTTGAGCAGTGCTACTGCAAACATCGGCTCCGATCCCCTGTTTTATGTAAAAAAACAAGCCCTCTGGATCGGCGTGGGAATCGCGGCGGTGTTCATGATGCTCTCTTTTGACTACACGAAGCTGCTGCGTTTTGAATACGTTATTTACGGGCTTGTGATTCTTTTGCTTGCTGCTGTCCTCCTCATCGGGCATGCTTCGCACGGCGCACGGCAGTGGATTTCTTTGGGCCCCTTTCTCTTTCAACCATCAGAGTTTGGAAAAATTATGATGGTGGTATGTTTTGCCTCCTTCCTTGTCAAGCGCCGGGGGAAACTGCAGCGTGTGCGCGATTTGCTCCCTTGTTTTCTTTATTTTTCCTTTCCTCTTCTGCTGGTGCTGGCCCAGCCCGATTTGGGAACGGCGCTGGTTTTTATCGTCATGTTATTCGGCATGCTTTTCGTTGCAGGGGCGCGCCCGGTTTTGCTTTTCAGTCTCCTCGGCGGCGGTTTGGCAGTGATCGCGATCGCCCTCGCGCTGCACTTTTCTCCACTTCACCTTCCGCTTCCTCTAAAGGAGTATCAGATCGCGCGCCTCGTTGTCTTCATTAATCCGTACTGGGACCCGCAGGGGGCAGGCTACCATATCATTCAGTCCCTTGTGGCCATTGGATCCGGGTGGATTTGGGGAAAAGGTTTGTACCATGGATCGCAGGTACAACTGAACTTTCTCCCGGAACACCACACAGATTTTATTTTTTCTGTCGTGG
This sequence comes from Bacillota bacterium, assembly GCA_030627585.1. GTDB lineage: Bacteria > Bacillota > DSM-12270 > Thermacetogeniales > Thermacetogeniaceae > Ch130. Next base: position 2,157 of record DAOURU010000145.1, on the reverse strand, counting down.
GCGAGGAGCTCGGTTTTGTGGGAGCGTGCTTTCTTCTCTTCCTTTACTTTAACCTTCTCAACCGGACGCTTCAGGTTGCTTTCCAGGCGCGCGATCCTTTCGGGAGACTCCTTGTGGGAGGCATTCTTTCGATGTGGTTGTTTCACATTTTAGAAAATATTGGGATGACGATTGGATTGATGCCGATTACGGGAATTCCTCTCCCTTTTTTAAGTTACGGAGGCAGTTTTATGTTAACAAATATGATTGCGCTGGGGCTGGTTCTTAATGTTCATTTAAGAAGGGAGAAGATGTTGTTTTAGACATATTCCTCCAACCGCGGCCATATATATCCTGGTAGACAGGAAGGGGAGTGGTCGCGGTGAAGGGAACTAGTTTCATGCCCGGAAGGGGATCTTACCTTCATTCTTACGCCCCGCGCCGGGTTCTCTTCAGGCGGAGAGCCAAAAGCCTTTTCTACCGGAGCCTTTTTGCCCTGGTAATTTTCGGGCTGATTTGGGGGTTGGCCCAGGGGGAAGGAACCTCTGCCCAGTTGGTCCGGGAGGGGGCTGAATACCTCTTAACAGAAAATTATAATTTCTCATCCCTCGTGGACATGGTTAAGACAGCCTGGACGCGACGGGGTTTAGAGGTAAGGGTCTCAGAACCCCGTCCGGCAGATCCCCAACTGCCGGATCTTCCGGTAACGGGGGAGCTCGTGCGGGGATTTGGCTGGCAGGAGGGTGAAGACAGCTGGCCGCGCTTTCACGAGGGAATCGAGCTTCGGGCTCCGAGCGGGGCGCTGGTGCGAGCTGTCCTGCCTGGTAAAGTGATCCGGGTTGCAGAGAGGCAGGACCTGGGAAAAATAATTATGATCGAGCACGAGGGGAAGGCTGTCAGCCTTTATGGGAGGTTGGGCAAAATCGGGGTACGGCGCGGGCAAACAGTTGCGCAGGGTCAAGTGATTGGCACCGTAAAGGATACCTTTTTTCACTTTGAATTGCGGCAGGGGAAACAGCTTGTCGATCCAATTCTTCGGCTCCAGCATCCACAAGAATAAAATTCGAAGCAGTAGGAAAACGCTGATTACGTTAATTCATTTATCTTTGAAGGGCTTGCCTGCTTCGGGGCGGGCCTTTCCTTTTAGACCGTAATTTCGCTTTAGCGGCACGAGAATCCCTGTCATGATACTGGGAATGAAAAGCGTGGAGTTTGTTAAAAAAGGGTAAAATAGGATTGGAAACAAATATCAGGAGGCAGGGCATCGATGTTCGAACAGATTCTCATTGAAGAAATTCTTCCGCGCTTGAGAAAGCCTGCGCGTTACCTGGGGACGGAGTGGAATGCCGTCAAAAAGAATTGGGATGAGACGGCTGTCAAGATGGCCTTTGCCTTTCCGGACCTGTATGAAGTGGGGATGTCGCATTTAGGTCTCCATATTTTATACGGGCTGGTTAACGAGCAGCCGGAATACCTCATGGAGCGCACCTTTGCGCCTGGCCAAGACTTAGAAGAAGAACTGAGGAGGCGCTGCCTTCCTCTTTTCAGCCTTGAATCCCACCGCCCCCTCGCGGACTTCGATATCATCGGTTTTACACTGCAGTACGAGTTGACCTTTACAAATGTTTTAAATATGCTGGACCTTGGGGGGATACCTTTGCGGTCAGGTGAGCGCACAGGGTCCCACCCGCTGATTATCGGAGGGGGGCCTGTTGTTTATAATCCGGAACCCCTTGCCCCCTTTTTTGATGCCTTTGTGATTGGAGAAGGAGAAGAAGTTCTCCTGGAAATTTTACAAGTGGTTAAAAGGGCCAAGGAAGAGGGTTTTCAGAAGAACCGGGAGGCCCTGCTGGAAGAGCTCGCGGAATTGCCGGGCGTCTACATTCCCGCCTTCTACAGGTTCGAATATACAGAAGAAGGGAGGATCCGCGCCGTTGCTCCGGTGCATCCCAAAGCGCCCCCCCGCGTCAAACGGCGCCTTTTGCGTGATCTGGATGCGGCCTATTACCCGGCGGCGCCGGTTGTTCCCCTGGCGGAAACGGTTCATGAACGGGGGATGCTTGAAGTTTTTCGGGGCTGCACAAGGGGATGCCGCTTTTGCCAGGCCGGCATGATTTACCGCCCCGTGCGGGAGCGGACGCCGGAAACCCTGCTCCGCCAGGCCGGTGAAATCCTGAA